>CAYZXF010000237.1:0-2609 GCA_964482355.1 uncultured Anaerolineaceae bacterium
GACCTCGCTGACCTCTTTGGTGTGGAGCCCCAGCCCGGGCTGAACGGCATTTAGAAGGGTGGACTTTCCCACGCCGGACGGGCCGGCGAACACGGATATTTTGTCCTGTAGCTGCTTGCGCAGTGCCTTGATTCCCTTTCCTTTTATGGCCGAGGTGTAAAGCACGAGGTATCCAATATCGCTATACTCGCCGAACTCCTCCTTCGCACTCTTGAGCTTCACCAGATCCACCTTATTGACACAAATGATGGCGCGAATATTTGCGCTCTCTGCCATCACCAGCAGACGATCCATCAGGCGAAAGTTCGGATCTGGATCCGCACTGGCAAAAACAAACACCGCTTGATCCGGGTTGGCGATCAGAACTTGTTCCTTCTCCCTTCCCGGATCGCGGCGAGAGAGCACACGGTCTCGTGGCTCTACAGCCTCAATCATCATTTTGCCGCCCTGAGCGCGCACAACTTCGACCCGATCGCCGATCGCGATCTCGTCGACCTCCCGCTTAAGACGGCCCCGGATCTGCGCTTGGACCTCTCCTTGCTCGGTTTCCACATCATAAAAGCCCGATCGCGCGCGCAGAACCAGCCCCGATATAGTTTTATCCATCATTGAATATTGGTTGGGTGGTGGACGAGTTTGGCTGAGCCGGGTTGAAGTAGGGAGAGACTGGCTATCAGTTGACCCACTCAGCTCTCTTCTTCCCCTTCGTCCTCATCGGATTCGGGGTCAGGGACCGCGGGGATCCTGATTCGCTCTTCCCAGGGGTAGCGTTTGATCGGCTGCCCTAAGAAGTGGGACTCGATCACTCGCCTGGCTACCGGCGCAGCCCACTCCGATCCCTCGCCCTGGAATTCAAGGACGACGACCACGACGATGTCGGGGATGTCTTCACGCTCTTCGAACGTGTAGGCTGCAAACCAGGCATGCGGGTCGGTAAAGTCTCCGGTCTCGGCGGTGCCCGTTTTGCCTGCGATATCGAGATTGAGGCCGAGGAATACGCTTCGGGCGGTGCCTTTGGAATCACGAACTACGCCTACCATGGCCTCCTGGATGGCTTCCAAATTCTCGGTACTGACTGGAACCGTACCCTGCACGATCGGCTCAAATTCCTTGAGGATTATCCCTTCGGCACTTTCGACCCGGTCCACGATCTGAGGCTGATAGAGCGTGCCCCCATTTCCGATGGCGGCCATCATGCGTGCCACCTGCAGCGGAGTTACTTGCAGGAAGCTTTGTCCGATCGCGAGCTGAACTGAATCCCCTTGTGCCCATTCCTGCTCGAACAGCGCTAGCTTGGTCTCAGGATCCGGTACAAGGCCTGCCTGCTCGCTGATCTCAATTTCAGTCGCGGAACCGAGACCAAATCCTTTTGCCATATCGGAGATCGCCGTCTCGAGCCCACGATTATGGAGGTCCAGCCCGATATGATAGAAGTAGGGATTGCAGGATCGTTCGAGTGCCTCCTGGAGTGTAATATCACCCCAACCTCCCAAACCCTTCTCAAAACGCCAGTCATAGAGGGTTATGCCCCCTAACTCTTTAAATTCAAGCCCGCAGTTGTAAATTGTGTCCGGCTCGTAGACGCCCGATTCGAGCGCGGCGGCCATGGTTATGGTCTTGAATACCGATCCGGGAGCATAGGCACCCACGGTGGCACGGTTGAGCAACGGATCATTCGGGGTCTGGAACATTTCTGTGAGGCCAGAGGCACTGTTGGGATTTCCAGTGTCGAAGAGATTGGGATTGAAGTCCGGCGTAGAGGCGATCGCCAGCACCGCGCCGGTGTCTCGATCGAGAACCACAACCGCCCCGGTGAGATCGCTATCTTCCAGCGCTTGCTGCGCGTGGACCTGCAATTCGCGGTCGAGTGTGGTGTATACGGCGAAGGGAGGCTCAGACTCCTGCGAAGCGATAGCGGTGTCTGGCCGGCCCGCAGCGTCGGTTGTGTATAGCGTGCCGCCGGGTTGTCCTCGCAGCGGCTCCTCATACCAATATTCCAGGCCGATCTGCCCGACGAACTCGTCGCCCTGATAGCCCTGCACCAGGTAATCCTGCAGGTCCTCTTCCTGTATCCAGGTGATATAGCCTAAAGAATGGGGCGCGAGTCCGCCTTCGAAATACAGGCGCGTGTCGTAGTTGCCCCACTGCACGCCTCCTACGCTTGCGAGGGTGCCCTGCACCTGCTGGAACGCTTCGAGCGGCACCTCTCCTAGGTTGACGCGGAAATCGGTGCCTCGGATTTGATCGTAGAGGAATTGGATCGAGTCGTTGGAGGGGTAGTCCATCAGGCGTCTGAGGGTGCTGAGCATATCGAGCTCCGCATCCTCGTCGCCGATCTGATTGGGAACGATCCACAGCGCGACCGCTTCCGATTCAGCCGCTAAGGCCAACCCGGTCCGATCGTAGATGTTAGCCCGGGTAGGCGTGACGACGTCCAGGAACAAGCTCCGGCCGCTTTCTAATTCCGGAAGGATCAGGCCATCGCTCCAAGCGACGGTCCAGGCATCATCAACCAGAGTTAGATCCATTTGGAGATCGCGATTGATATCGCCGGCCGCCAGGCTGTGCAGCGCGGTTTGCAGGCGAACCTGAGATTGACGTGGGTTCAG
>CAYZXF010000238.1:0-1531 GCA_964482355.1 uncultured Anaerolineaceae bacterium
TGCATCATGCATGGTGGTTTCGGCACCTTCCGCATGCAGAAGGTGATACTAAGGGCGTCTCGAACAACTGGTGGGAGTACATACTGGATCCGGATCGGGTCTGATAGCGTGAAATTGGGAGCGTACGGAAATCTGTGACGCGAGCCTGATGGCTCGCATCTCGATGGGCTTGAGATCTACTTCACGAATTGCGGCGATGCTGGTGGGAGCCTTCAGGAAAACCGCTGGAGTATGCTTCGAACCTGCCCCAGGTATCCAGCCCCAAATAGATTCACGTGGTTGAGGAGATGATAGAGGTTGTAGATTGGTAGACGATCGCGCCAGCCGTCATCTAGCGGACGGGTCTCCTCATACGCTTTGTAAAACCCTTCCGGAAACCCTCCGAAGAGATTTGTCATCCCCAGCTCGGCCTCGGCCCATCCGTAATGTGCCGCCGGATCGATGATGGCGGGCTCCCCTTCAGGTCCGGCAATAGCATTCCCGGACCACAGATCACCGTGGATCAGAGACGCCGGCTGTACGGGCACTAGTTGCGGTAGTTTTGAAGACAGTGCGAGCACTGCACGGAAGTCCTTTCGGTTGATCAAACTCTCTTGAAGCGCTAGCTCGGCCTGGTACCCCAGCCGGTGTTCGGCAAAGAACTCATATCCGTCGGCCGTCCAGGGATTTGGCTGTGGAGTGCTTCCAATGAAGTTGTCATCTTCAAAGCCGAAGTTCTGCCCAACTTCATTGTGCAGCGCGGCCAGCCTCCGTCCGAAACTTTCCCAGAAATCGCCGCTCGGCGTAGCCGGATTCAGATCCTCAAGCAGCAGAAACTCATGCCCATACAGATAGGGGATCGGCACCCGTGGTCCTTTGGGCACCGCGAGCGCTCGCAAGGCATCCATCTCCCGAGCGAACATCAATTCCGGAGCAGAAGCGTTTTGTTTCAAGAAAAATGTGTCGCCGGAGCTTGTTGTGAGGCGTGCGCCGTTATTGATACACCCGCCAGCAACCGGATGGCTCTCATCAACCCGGCCATGGCCCTCTGATTCCAACCACGAGATAACGGGGGGAGGGAGGTTCAAAGTGCTCCGAGTCTCAGCCAGAACAAGAAGGGGGGCGGCAGGTTCAAGATCTGCCGAGATTCAGCCGGATGGGCGGAAATTTCGTAAATCACCCGCCTCGAGTGCCTCAAGCAATCCATGCACGGAGCGCTCGACGATCTGGTAGGTGTTTTCAAATCCTTCTGCTCCACCATAGTAGGGATCTGGAACATCCGGATCGTCTTGCTTTGGATCGAACTCTCTCATGAGCCGGACCTTGGCTTGCTTCTCCGGCGTGCCTGCAATTTGCAGCAGATCGCGTCGATTCTGTCTATCCATGGCGACGATCCAGTCGAACTCGTCGAAGTCGCTATCCTGCACCTGCCTGGCAGTTCCGCCGTCGTGTACGCCGTGCAGTTCGGCCGTCCTCTGCATTCGTGAATCGGGTGATTCCCCCAGATGATAAGCGGCAGTTCCCGCCGAATCGACTGAGTATTTGCCATCCA
>CAYZXF010000239.1:0-3078 GCA_964482355.1 uncultured Anaerolineaceae bacterium
GCTCTTCCGGCATAGCGCTTGCCTCACCTGTGGGTTGCAGTTGCGTTGGGGGAATGGGTGTTTCAGCTGCCCGGAAAGGCGTTGGCGGTTCAACGATTCCAGGCACACAGGCTGCCAGAAATATTGCAACAGCAGGGAACCAGACGTGAACCCGGTGCCTCTTAATTTCACGCATCGCGTAACGTTTCTTGGACGCTCTGTCGCTAGGATGTGGCAATGTCTGATCCATCTTGTCCTTCAAGGATCGCGCCATGTGGGTAACTAAGCAAAAGACAAGGCTGCAAGAGCTGTACCGCGAGTTCCCGCGCCCCTTCTGGACGCTTACCGCCGCCACCTTTATCGACCGAGTCGGCGGCGCACCGCTATACCCCTTCTTTGCCCTGTATTTCACGGGCCGTTTGGGCGTCGGCATGACCGAGGTCGGCATATTGTTCGGCCTGTATGCGGTCTCCAGTTTTGTTGGTCAGCTGATCGGAGGCACTTTTTCGGATCGTTTTGGGCGGCGAAGCATCCTCATTTTCAGCCTTATCACCACCTCGACCAGCACACTGCTGCTTGGCATGGTTGATTCTCTGATGCTGTTCTATGTACTGGTTATCTTCGTCGGCTTGATTGTCGAATCGGGCCAGCCGGCTCGGCAGGCGATGGTGGCAGATCTGCTCCCAGAAGAAAAGCGCGCCGAAGGGTACGCGATCATGCGCGTGGTATTCAGCCTGGCGGTCGCAATTGGCCCTGCAGTTGGCGCTTTCCTGGTGAGTCAATCGTACATGGCGCTTTTCGTAGCCGATGCCGTCATCAGCATGACGGCCGCCATTGTCGTGTGGCGTTTCCTGCCTGAAACGAAACCCGTGGCCAAAGAGAGCCAAACGGCGGAGAGCGGCGAATCTGGGTCCGGCGGCTATGGAGCCATCTTGCGCGATCGACTCTTCATTCTCTACCTCGGCGCGGGGATGTTGGTGAGCCTGATCGGAATGAATTTGTTCACCACGCTTGGAGTCTATCTGCGGGATGGATTTGGGGTACCTGGGCAAGGGTACGGCCTGCTGCTCAGCATGAATGCGATGCTGGTGGTGGTGTTTCAGCTCCCAATCGGGCGCCGAGCCGAGGGCTTCCCGCCTATGCTCATGATGGCGGTTGGGTCGGTGATATATGGGTTCGGGTTTGGAATGTTTGCCATCGTGAGTACAACCTTGCTCTTTGTGACGGCGATGATCGTTCTTACGATTGGCGAAATGATCTTTATGCCGGTCTCACAGTCACTGGTAGCACGCTTCGCCCCGGAAGACATGCGAGGGCGATACATGGCGATCTACGGCGTATCCTGGTCGCTCCCATTTGCGTTTGGGCCGCTGCTGGCCGGAATCGTGATGGACAACGGCGATCCTCGCATGCTTTATTGGATCTCTGGTTTGTTGGGGTTACTGGCTGCCGCATCCTATGTTGGCCTGCACACGAAGCTGCGGGCCGCGCCAGCGGTTGCGCTAGCAGAGGCCAGTGCCTAGAGACCCTTAAACGGAGTTGGGAGACCAGCGGAGTTCGGGGGCTGTGGAATTTTGGGGGAATTTCGGAGCTTGGAGACTCCGGAGGTTACCGGAGCCTAGCGACTACGGTGCGAGCTATGCCGAATGCAAATCGGCAGCATCTCAGCCGACAGTGCTATGACTGCCTTGAGCAACGATCTCACTGCATGATTAGGAAAGTACCTAGCCCAGTGGGCTGGTTTGGGGAAGCGGTCCGGTTCCAAGTGGTCCGGTTCCGATTTGGGGCGCCGGCCCACCATACGAGTTCAATTCCTGCATCACGAGCTTGGCGATGCGATGCCCGGCGTCATTGGGCGGGCCAAGCGGCCAGAGCAGCTGCACGGCAGCCTGCATCAGCTCGATTTGCGAGATGTATTTTGCCTTGTTGAAGCGCAAAAATTTTACGATGTCTTCGTCAGTAACTGGTCGTTCCATCAGACCCTTTCAGGCGTGCCTGAGTGACCTCATCCTGCACGGCGCGAACTCGTTGTTCCTGACTATGAGATTACGCGAACAACAATACTGCGCAACTTACAACTTCCATACAAAGGTACTAGCATCGCGTGCGCGAGGAGCGCGTATCGAAGCAGCGATAGGGTCGAGTGTCTACGATCGAATGGGCGCTAGCGCTGCGCGGAACCAAGCTGCGCCATGTCATCCGAGCTCAGCTCAAATCCAAAAATATCCAGATTCTCGCGCTGCCTGTCCGGATGCGCCGACTTGGGGATCACAACCACGCTGTCCTGCTGGATCAGCCACCGAAGGGCGACCTGCGAATTGGTCACACCATGCGCCGCCGCGATGGCCTCCAGGGCTTTGTTCGAGTGAAGCTGACCTCGGTTCAACGGGCTGTATGCGGTGAGCAGAATATCGTTCTCCTGACAGTATCCGAGCATGGCGTCTTGGGCGTGGCCGATGAAATATTCGATCTGATTGGTAAAGATCCTTGCGGCTGAGGCGGACTCGGCCTCCTGCAGCTGGCGGACCGAGAAGTTACTCACGCCGATCCGCCGCACCTTGCCCTGATTCACTAGCTCGTTCATTCCCGACATCGAATCTTCGATTGGAATCCTGTCGTTCGGCCAATGTACAAGGTACAGATCGATGGTGTCGATTCCCAGCCTTTGCAGGCTGTTTTCGGCTGCATCCAGCACACCCTTGCGGGTGACATGGGAAGCGGAAACCTTAGTCGTCAGGAAAATTTCCGATCGGTCGACGCCGGAATCAGCTAAGGCACGCCCAACTTCGGCTTCATTCCGATACATCTCAGCCGTATCAATGTGCCGATAGCCAAGTTCAATTGCACTGAGCGTTGCACGGTAGCAAGTGTCGCCGCGCATGTTCCATGTGCCCAGACCGATCTTTGGCAGGCGCTCACCTTGAATTTCCAGGGTTTCCATTGCGACGCGCGTGATTACTCCGTCGGTCCACCGGCGTTGTAGCTTACTGCTCTCGAGCCCTCTGAGGTCCTCAGATCGAGAACATCCCCATCAATGCTCCAGGTCGCAACAGTTTGCAACGCGGCCAGGTACTCCGACTCCTGATCCATCGTACCTTC
>CAYZXF010000240.1:0-23223 GCA_964482355.1 uncultured Anaerolineaceae bacterium
CGACCATGCTGGCCCGTTCGACGGGCCCCCAATCTTGCGCGATCCGTTGCTGGGTCCGCCCTCATGGCCGGATGTGTCGTAGGCGTTGTTCGCGGGCGAATCGTCGGAGTGATGCAGGGCCACCGTGGCCGGATCGGTCGAGAACGGCTGCGATGGCCGCGTGAAATCGGCCGAGTAGCGCAAGAGATCCGAGATCCGTAACTCGTCGATCCATCCACTAAACGAGCGGAGCGACGGATCGATCCCGTGCTTTTCGGCACCAACTACCAAGTACTCATCATTTGAGCAAGGACCACCGCACAGATCCAGCGGAACTGCGTCATTGGGATAGGAAATATCGCCGTCAGGTCCATCGCCCTCGGCTTGAAGTACACCGTCCACGTACATCCACATCCACCCATCCGAAACGCGTCGCTGCAGCGCAACGTGATGCCATGCACCATCGTCCAAGGTTCCAGTACCGCACAAATTTAGATCGTCACCCGCAGGCCCTCGCACACCAAACACCAGTCGGCCGCCCGCAAGCGATACCCCATAGTCTCGATTCTGGCTGGCGCGGTCGCGATCTAAGATGACGTTTCCCGTCCGCCAGGCGTCGCGTGAACTACAACTCGCAAACGGTGTGTTGTTCTCGCCCGAGAAAGCCTTCATCCACCACTCGATGGTGAAATCCGTCGCTCCGACGTCCGCTGGCGCTCCCTTTGAAAGATCGGTGAGTCGGATCTTGAGCCGATCCACATCATCCGCTCCATACCCGTAGAATCGCAGCGAAGTCTCACCGTTGGAGTAGTAGGTCTGATAGTCATTCACAAGCCGGGTGTACGCGTTGCGAACCGTGCCGTCTCTTTCGAACGAACCACTGTTGTAGGGCACGCTCCCGGTATGCACCGTCCAGCCCGAGAAATCCACTCCCTCCAGGCTCACGTATGCGCCGTTGTACTTGAGGCTGAAATGTACGTGTGGGCCGGTCGAAAATCCGCCGGCGCAAGTCTCGCAAGCGATGGTGCCAACCTTCGCACCCCGGCCGATCGGCGCCCCGCTGTACAAGTTAGACAGGTGGTAGTAGCTCGTTACCCATCCGTTGCCATGGTCGATTTCCAGCCAGCATGAGTAGCCATAGGGGCGGTTCACCGTTCCATAGGCTGCTGCAACGGCGTATTGATTGGGTGGTGCGCCGCAAGACCCACCGCCGGTGAAGAAATCGATCGAACTGAACGGAGGCGGCCAGCTTCCGCCGTTCCAACTGTGGGGGCCACTCGCTACCCACTCGGCCCCCAACGGAAACGGCAGCTGGAACATGCCTTCAGGCGGCGCGTTCAGAGGAACGATCTCATTCGATGTATCGAGCGGATCGCTCTCCGGAAACATCGCTCCAAATATGGTGCTGAAATCTCGAGTCACGCCGGCAAACTTCGATTCGTAGCCAACGGGAGAAATGTCATCTGCCATTGCCGTTAATAGCGCGACTGTAGCGGACGATAACGAAGGATCGAGTGAAGCCACCGAGCCATCCTGAAGCAAAACGCTGGGGCCGATGGCAGGCACGGGCGAAAAGGCGGGGCGCAGCGCTCCCCAGGTGTACATATGTTCATAGAAAGTAGATGCCAGCCCCATGGCCGTGTCCTCGATGGTGCTCCGCATTTCGTCTTCAGTGATTGAATCGGAAAACCCGGAGACCCAGCCATAGCGGAGCTCCAGAATTGCAATCAATACCTCGGGATTCACACTGGAATAGCTTGCCCAGAGCTCGATGTCGGGCGCATAAGCGGCAAGTGGCGAACCCAGATTCTCCAGAAATGCCCCAATATTGAAGTCGCCCACGTTCGGGCCCCACACGAATTGACCATCAGAAACCAGCGAGCTATCAAGTTCGAGTTGATAGGAAGGGGACCTCCAGAAATTGCCTAACGCGGGCGCGTTAGGAAGCCACGGCTGAGATTCTTGCTGTGCCCAGGGAAGCCATCGCAGGCCGCCAAACCCTGCCACGGCTCTGGCAACTGAAAGCAAAGATGGAGCGCTGCTGGTCGACACGCTCCCTCCAGCGCCCTTGATTTCGAGCGAGGCGCCTTGCGCTCGGGTTCCATCATAAGAAAGGGCTGCTAATACAAGGGCAACCAGCAGTATGCGCGCGATCCTTCTCACCCACTCTCCTCTCAGCCGTCCCTGCATGCTCTCCCAAAGAGCGCGCATCCGGACGCCTCGATCCTACGGCGTGCAGAATGCTCCCGACAGGGCTCTTAAGTCCTCGGGAAGACCAAATCAAGGGAAAAAGTGCAGGAAACGGGCCGCAAATAACACGCCTGTGGTATCATCCGCAAACATCCCAGAGAACGCTACTGCTTATCCAGAGAGGCGGAGGGACCGGCCCTGCGAAGCCTCGGCAACCTACCGTAAGGTGTGGTGCTAAATCCGACAGACGGAGTGTCTGGAAGATGAGATGGAGGCCAGCTATTTTGCCCCTTCTCGCGCAGAAGGGGTTTTCTCTTAGAACGGAGACTGTTCAATGAGCACAACTTTCATGAATTCACCGCGTTTAATGTTTACGTCGGAGTCGGTTACCGAAGGCCATCCAGACAAGCTCTGCGATCAAATTTCGGACGCGGTTCTCGATGCCTGCTTAGCGCAAGATCCAACCTCCCGAGTGGCATGCGAAGCAGCCACCAAGACCGGTTTTGTTTTGTTATTGGGTGAGATCACCACAAACGCTACGGTCGATTTTGAGGCGCTCACCCGTGAACTCATATTGCAAATTGGATACGACCAAGCCGAGAAAGGGCTGGACGGCAACACTTGTGAGATCAAAGTCGCTCTAGCGGCCCAGAGCAAGGACATTGCACGGGGAGTCAATGAGGCCTTCGAAGTCCGGACCGGAGAGGTGACGGACGACGAGCTCGAAAACCTGGGAGCCGGCGATCAAGGCATGATGTTCGGATTTGCCTGCAGGGAAACTGAGACTCTGATGCCGATGCCGATTTACCTGGCACACCTGCTGACCCGCCGCATGGCCAAGGTCCGGCGCGAGGGTGTGGTGGACTGGATGAGGCCCGATGGCAAGTCGCAGGTGACGGTTGAATACCACAATGGGAAACCGGTTCGCGTCGATACTGTCCTGATCAGTGCTCAGCACGCACCAGAGGTCGATGCGGCACAGATCCTGGCAGATGTAACCGAGCATGTCATCATGCCGGTTCTTCCAGCGGATATGGTGGATGCCGAGATGAAGATCTACGTGAATCCAACCGGACGTTTTGTGACCGGCGGCCCCGAGGGTGATTCAGGCCTGACCGGGCGAAAAATTATTGTCGATACCTATGGTGGTATGTCACGACACGGCGGAGGCTGCTTCAGCGGCAAAGACCCCACCAAGGTTGACCGATCCGCTGCCTACGCGGCACGGTGGGTGGCCAAGCATATCGTCGCAGCCGAGCTTGCTGATCGCTGCGAAATCCAGGTTGCTTACGCAATTGGAATGGCGGAACCGCTGTCTGTGAATGTAGAGACCTTTGGAACCGGCCGACTGGCCGACGAGGAGATTGCCAGATTGATCGACGAGAATTTTGATCTGCGCCCGGGCGCGATCATTCGCGATTTAGGTCTGCGAAGCCCAATCTACCTGCCCACGGCCACCTATGGTCACTTCGGTCGCGACGATCTTGATCTGCCCTGGGAACGCCTGGATCGACTCGAAGGCTTCCGAGAAGCGTCAGTAGCGATCGCCGAGCACGCCTGAGCCCTTCGAAGTACACTTTACGGCTTCCCAGATCAATGGGGAGCCGTTTTTATTTGCATAAAGCGTACGATTTGCGAGGCGATGAACGATGACATCCGATCAAGCTGAGAATCAGATCGAGGATTGGCCCTGGCCCTTCAGCCAGGCCGATCTGGCAGCTGGATTGCGCCGATTCTTTGTGGATCCAACGATCTGGATCGAGGAGGTCAAGCCACTCTCATTGGCGTACGTGAGGCCTTCAATCGGGCGAATCCGGGCGGCGGTTATTGCCTATGAGGGACAGGCAATTAAAGGCACCGTTCGATTGATTGTCAAGGAGCCTCGTGGCACGACTCGAACAGGGTTGGCTGGTGCTGGTCGCCGGGAGGTTGGAGTCTACCGATATTTGGCCTCCGAAATCCCCGTTAATTTCCCCCGAATGATCGCTGCTTCCGACGCAGGCGACTGGATGATCATGGAAGAGCTCTCGCCGATCAAAGCACCCGAATCGTGGGAAGCGGAGGACTACCGGCATGCGACAAAATCGCTGGTTGCCCTTCACGATCGGTTTTGGGGCCTATCGGAAGATCTGGCTGCGTTTCCATGGCTTAGCAGGCCGCTGGACGCGGATTTCGAGGTGCATGTGGCGGCTGCGGCAAACTCGCTTGAGAGAATCGTGGATCAGGGCCGGCTGTCAAATTGGCCAGACCGGGTTCATACGCTGGCGCACCTAATCCTGCATGCAGAAAAAGTCATCGAACCGCTAAAACACGAGCCATCGACATTGCTGCACGGTGATTACTGGCCAGGAAATATCTCGGTCCTGAAAGACGACCGCCAGATTGTTTACGATTGGCAAATGGCCGCCGTAGGCCCGCCCATTCTGGACGTGGTGACCTTTGTGCTGAAGAGCGAGTGGTGGTTCGGCGGGCTCCCGATCGATCGGGAACAGATTACTCAGGAATATCGTAGACAGCTCGCAGAGATTTCGGGCAAGGGGTGGGACGATGACGAGTGGGCAAAATTGTGGGACCACGCACTGATGTGGCGATTCCTGCAGGAGTGGATGGACCTGCTCGCCGCCTCGCCCACCACTCTGCTTCAAACCAGGGCTGAACTGCTGGAGCAAGTATGGTTCGATCCGCTGGGGGAGGCGGTCACCAAGCGGCTCCTGGTCTAAAATCTGACCAGAAATTGAAAGGAAGAATTATGTCAGAAGATCGGTTGCCATCATGGTCGGAGAACTTCTCGGAATGGTACAACCAGCTCGTTTTGAAGGCCGAGCTAGCCGACTACGGCCCGGTGCGCGGCACGATGGTAGTTCGCCCCTACGGCTGGACGCTGTGGGAAAACATCACGGCTGCGCTCGACATACGCTTCAAAGCCACCGGGCACGTAAACGCTGCCTTTCCGCTGCTCATCCCAATGAGCTTTCTCCAGAAGGAGAAGGATCATGTGGAAGGCTTCTCCCCGCAGCTGGCGGTGGTTACGATTGGTGGCGGCGAAGAGCTGGAGGAGCCGCTGGTCGTACGGCCGACATCCGAGACCGTCATCGGGCACATGTACGCAAAATGGATCCAGTCATATCGTGATCTTCCGGTGCTCATCAACGTCTGGAACAGCGTGGTGCGATGGGAACTTCGCACGAAGCTATTCCTGCGCACCACAGAGTTTTACTGGCAGGAAGGGCACACGGCGCACGCCACCGCGGAAGAGGCAGAGGCCGAGACGCGGCAAATGCTCGAGGTCTATGCTGATTTTGCCGAAAACGAAGCCGCGGTTCCGGTCATTATGGGGCGCAAAAGCGAAAGCGAGAAGTTTGCAGGGGGCGTCAATTCCTACAGCATCGAAGCCATGATGGGCGATACGAAGGCGCTGCAGGCTGGAACCTCCCACTATCTTGGTCAAAACTTTGCGAAGGCATTCTCGATCCAGTACCTCGATCACGAGAATACCCAGCAGTATGTAAGCACCACCTCCTGGGGCCTATCCACGCGCTTTGTCGGAGCGATCATCATGGTGCACGGAGACGAGCAGGGCCTGGCGTTGCCTCCACGCCTGGCGCCTTTCCAGGTAGTGATTGTGCCAATTTATAAGAATGAAGAACACAAAAGCGCAGTTTTGGAGCAAACAGAAGTGATACGGCAGGCGCTAGAGGGAATTCGGGTGAAGGTGGACGATCGTGAGGAGGTCACTCCTGGATTCAAGTTTAACGATTGGGAAATGCGCGGAGTGCCACTGCGAATCGAGATAGGGCCTAAAGACGTAGAGCAGAGTCAGGTAACGTTGTCTCGGCGCGACGAAAAGGGTCGCAGCAGCACGCCGGTCGAAGGAGTGGCAGAGGTTGTTCAATCAACCCTGGACGAAATTCAGGCCAGCATGCTCGCTAGGGCACGCGCTTTCATGCAGGAGAACACTCACGACCCCGCCGACTATGGTGAGTTTCAAGAAGTGGTCAAGACCGGTTGGGCCGATGTTTGGTGGTGCGGGAGGGCAGATTGCGAGGCCGAAATTAAGCAGGAGACCAAAGCCACCAACCGGGTGATCCCCATCGATCAACCCGGCGGTGAAGGGGTGTGCATCCACTGTGGTAACCCAGCGACCGAGCGCGCGATATTTGCCCGCGCCTACTGACCATGCCCGCCATCGATCCAAACCGACTTGCCCGTCAGGTTGAAGGCCTGATCGCGCTGCCCGACGAGCCGGTCAAGATAGCACGTGTCGTTCGAGATCTCGTTGAAGAATACTCCGGTCACTCCAAGTCATCGGTTCCAAGCGTGCCCAGGCCCGTAATTCGATCGCTCCGTGGAGCACTGCAGCAGCATGCTCAACCGATGGCGATCGGTGAAGCCCTATGGAAAGAGAGCCTGCCGGATACGCAGCTACTTGCCGCCGGAATGCTTGAACGAATCGAAGACCCTAAAGTGGCGGCCACTGCTAAACGTTGGGCGAGCCAGAATGTACCGATCGAAATCGTTCGCGAATTGGGTGCACGCGGCCTGACCGGTTGGCGCCGGGCAAACCCGTCTGGTTTCATGGATCAGGTCACGAGTTGGCTGGATGAGCACAGAGGCCGCGGGCGGGTATTGGCCCTATATGCGCTTCGCGAACGGGTCAGCGACCCCGATTTCGAGGATCTCCCATCCGTTCTTGGCCTGATTGAAGGCCGCTTCGATGCGGCGAGGGGCGAAATGCGGGAAGCATTGGTGGCACTAATCACAGCGCTTGAGAAGGTGGCGCCCGAAGAGACGGTTAATTTCCTCGATGAAGAAAAAGCCAGCCCTCTGGTAAAGACGCTCAAGGCGCGATTCGATCGCCAGAGCGTCAGGATGGTATAATCTCGCGTTTGACGGGGACTTAGGAATTCTTATATATGACACTTACGAAGGAAGAGAAGAACCAATTAATCGGTGAGTACCACCGGCATGATAGCGACACCGGGTCCCCCGAGGTTCAGGTGGCGATCCTTTCGCGCCGTATACAGCAGCTCACGGAGCATCTGAAAGAGCACAAACACGATGAATCGTCCCGCCGCGGCTTGATCATGCTGGTAGGACGCAGGCGTCGGCATCTGGCGTACCTCAAAAGCAAGGATGCGGACGCCTATCTGTCCATAACAGACCGTTTGGGAATCCGGCGCAAATAGCAGACTTTTCAGCGGGGCGGAGAAATTATCCGCCCAATTTTTTTGTAGAGAGGGACATTCGGTCCCTACTTCAAGCAGAGGAATTTCGAAGGTAGCCCAAGGGTTATTGACGGGTCGGGAATTGGAGCCTGTCCTCTAGGCCGATCGCTTGCAGGCCACGCTCCAGTACCTGACCCTCACTGGCCTCGGGCCAGGAGGATTAACAATGTTAGGCGACAAACAATTTGAAGTGGTCGTTGATGGTAAGACCATCACGATCGCGGCCGGCGGCTTTGCGGAGCAGGCCGGCGGAGCCGTAACGGTGCGTCAAGGCGACACGCTGTTGCTGGCCACGGCCACCATGGGCCGCACCCCACGCGAAGGCATCAGCTTTTTCCCCCTTACAGTTGATTACGAAGAGCGAATGTACGCCGGAGGCAGGATCCCCGGTTCATTCTTTCGCCGGGAGGGCCGGCCGCCCGAAACGGCCATATTGATCGATCGACTGACCGATCGACCCCTTCGTCCGCTGTTCCCAAAGGACATGCGAAATGACGTGCAGGTGATTCTGTATTCGCTATCTTCGGACGACGACGCCCCTCTCGACGTGCTCGCAATTCTGGGGGCATCAGCTGCACTTACGATATCGGATATCCCCTTCGATGGCCCCATCGGCGCAATTCGCGTTGGCCAGGATACCGATGGAGGATTCATTTTTAATCCTTCGTATCAGGAGGTTGCAACCAACGGGTTGGACCTCCGCATGGCGGGTCGAAAAGACGCCATCATGATGGTGGAATGCAACGCCAACGAACTGGATGAGCAGACGATGATCTCCGCCCTGGAAGCCGGCCATGCCCAGATGATTGGAATGATCGAGTTGCAGGAGAAAATACGCGAAGAGTTCGGAAAACCCAAGCGTGATTATCCGTCATTTGCGCCGGAGCCATCCGTTGAAGAAGCCGTCACCGAATGGGGCGAAGACCGTATCAAAGAAGTTGCCAACGCCACCCATGACAAAGGTGGCTTTTATGGTGCTATGGATGAGCTGGTCGATGAGGCTCGAGAAGCCCTCGAGGACCAGAATGGCGCGGATGTCCGAGAGGTAGTCTGGAGCAAGGCGAAGTACGCGGTGCGTGAGCGTGTATTGAGCGGGGGGACGCGCCTCGATGGCCGTAGCAATGGCGATCTGCGGGCGCTCGACGTTCAGGTCGATCTCAGTCCGCGGACCCATGGCTCAGGCATGTTCAAACGAGGCGAGACACAAGTCCTGACCCTGGCGACCCTCGGCACCCCCCGCGAGCGACAAGAGCTCGACAACCTCGGGCCCGATGATCAAAAGCGGTACATGCACCATTACAACTTCCCTCCCTTTTCGACTGGAGAGGCTAAATTCATGCGAGGCGCTTCGCGACGAGAGATCGGGCATGGTGTCCTGGCAGAGCGGGCGCTGCTTCCTGTTCTTCCTTCACAGGAGGATTTTCCCTATACGATACGGCTCGTCTCTGAAGTGCTTTCCTCAAACGGGTCGACTTCCATGGCCTCGGTATGTGGATCGACGATCGCGCTGCTGGATACCGGTGTGCCCATTAGGGCAGCTGTCGCTGGGATTGCAATGGGCCTGATCTCAGACGGCGAACGCAATGCTATCCTGACCGATATTCAAGGCGTTGAAGATAACCTGGGCGATATGGATTTCAAGGTAGCCGGCACACGCGAGGGCATTACTGCCTTGCAGATGGACATCAAGATTAAGGGAGTGACCTCCGAATTGATGTCTGAGGCGTTGGCGCAAGCCCGCGAAGCCCGTATGACCATCCTCGACAAGATCGAAGAGGTCATACCCAAACCGCGCGAAGAGCTGAAGCCGCATGCACCACGCATGACGGTGATCAAGATCGATCAAGAGAAGATCGGTGCGGTGATCGGCCCGGGTGGCAAAATCATCCGAGGCATCCAGGAAGAGACCGGAGCCCGGATCGATATCGAAGACGATGGCACGATCTTCATTGCTTCCGCCGATGGTCCGGGCGCCGAAGCGGCTCTAAAGATGGTTGAAAGCCTGATCGAAGAAGCAGTCGCTGGCCGAATCTACACAGGCAAGGTCGTACGCGTAACGGATTTCGGGGCATTTGTCGAGATCCTGCCGAACAAAGATGGGCTGGTGCATATTTCGCAGCTGGCGCCCGAGCATATCGAGAAGGTCGAAGACGTGGCACGGGTCGGCGAAGAGATCACGGTGATGGTGACCGCGATTGATTCGATGGGCAAAGTCCGTCTCTCTCGCACAGCAGTCCTCGAAGGTTGGACCCTGGAGGAGGCTATTGAACACGATCGCCCCCCCAAACGAAGCTCCCAGCGAAGAGGCCCACGGCGCGATAATCGACAAAGACGGTAGCCCTATCAGGCAGCACTGAAATAGTTGCTTACAAGTCGAAATTCATAGCGGAGTGCTGCCCGTGGCGCGATAATCGGCCGGGACGCTAGGGTTTTTCGGTGATCCAACGGTGAGCGACGACCAACTGATCCCATCAGAAAGCTCAGAATCACCGCTCTGGAAGCAGAGCACGCGCCTGGTGGTGGGCGTATTGCTCATCCTTCTCGCCACCATACTGCTCTATCAGCTTCGCCGATTCCTGGTTCCGTTTATCCTGGCGCTTCTTCTGGCCTACATCCTCCATCCGTTTGTGCTTCGCCTACAGCGATGGACCGGGATGAGGCGCGGCTTTGCAGTGGCGATCGTCTATGTCGTGTTGGTGGTTGTGCTGGTGGCAGCCACGACCGGCCTCGGGATCGCGGCCGCTAATCGCGTGGCCGACTTCGGAGAATTTCTCTCCAGCATCTCGACCGATCTGCCGGACTTTGTGAAGGGCCTGCTTGCGCTCGAGTTCGCGATCGGCCCCTGGGTCATCAATTTGGGGGAAGCCAACCTTGATCCGTTTGTGGACGGAATATCTTCTGCCGTCACCCCTCTGATTTCTCAAACCGGCAATATCCTGGCCGGGGTGGCCGGTGCAACCGCGTCATTTGTAGGCACCAGTGTGTTGGTGCTCGTGATCGGTTTTTACCTACTGCTCTATCTGGAGAGGTTCGGGTGGGCGGTCATCGGCTGGATACCCGGTCCATACAAGTCGGATGCCAGCCGAATCATGACCGATATCGGCTCGATCTGGCAGTCATTCTTCCGAGGCCAGCTGCTTATGGGCCTGGCGGTTGGAACAATGACCGCGGTCATCATGTCAATCCTTGGAGTTCGAAATTCCATCGGACTCGGCGTGCTGGCAGGAGTCCTGGAGTTTATTCCCATCTTTGGGCCGTGGATCACGGCCATCGTTTCGGTGCTGGTTGCCTTATTCCAGGAGACCAATCCGTGGGGGCTCACCGCGGTGAGCTATGCGTTGATCGTGCTAGCGGCCGGCATCTTGATCCAGCAGATCGAGAACAACTTCCTTTATCCGCGTGTAATCGGTCAAAGCCTGGCACTAAACCCGCTGGTGGTGCTGCTGGCTGCGCTGGCTGCCGGCAGTCTGTTCGGGATCGTCGGCTTGTTGCTCGCGGCTCCAGTGGTGGCGACCGCCCGATTGTGTTTGGGCTACCTCTATTGGAAGACCGTAGGCGTCGATCCGCCGCGGAGCACCATGGCTAAGACTCTAGACAGAAAACCCTCTATGTACCGGCAGCTTATTGACAAAATCCGTACCCGCCTGAAGCCCGCGGACGCCTGACATCCCTGCGCGAGGTTGTTGTTGCTATCATCATCAGGAAGTAAGGAAATGCCTCAGAGAACTGAGCTTGTCAGCTGGGAAGAAGTAGACCGGCTGATCCAGCACCTAGTTCCGCAGTTTCGCTCTGAATTTAATGCCATGGTGATCGTCACCCGCGGCGGCATCGTGCCCGGCGGCATCCTCTGCGAGGTGCTGAATATTCAAGATGTGCTTACCGCCGCCGTGGATTTCCCGTTTGAAGTCGAACGACAGGCAGCAAAGCTCTACGCCTGGCCAGCTTTTTTACAGTTCCCAGATGACGATCAATTGCGCGGTCGCGAGATACTGGTGGTCGATGATGTATGGGGCTCAGGAAGACATATTACCGCTGTCAAAAACCGCGTATTGGCTGCAGAAGGGCATCCCCATACCTGCGTGATGCACTTTAACCCCTCTCGCAGTCTCTTCAGCGAAGCGCAGCCCGACCACTATGCAGCGACCACTGATGCCTACATTGTGTATCCGTGGGAGGTTGATCGAGGCCCAGAAATGGTGCTGCTGGAAGAGCCAGAGTAAGACCTGAATTGGATAGCATTATCGTCAAATCAAAGGGCGTTTGATTGACATCCTAAAGGGGCCCTTGTATAATTTTCGAGCGCTGAAAATAAGCTTGCGACCGGATCGTTTGCATAGGAATAATAGGAGTAGCCAGACAGATTTCTCACGAACTCCTTGAAATCCAAAGGTGGCTTGGTCGGCAAGTGGGCGCGGATCAGGCCAATTTTATTTAATGGAGCAGAAGGAAGACTTTCAACAATTACTGACTGAGGCGGGCGCAACTCCCGACCCTCGGCGCGGCGATCTACTCACGGGGCGCGTGATATCAACCGACTCCTACGGCATGATCGTTGATTTAGGCCTGAAGCGCGACGGCGTGATCACTAGCTCAGATCTTGAACTGCTGCCAGCCGAAGAATCTGATCTCAATGTCGGGGATGAAATTTCTGTCATGGTGGTCGATCCGATCGATCATGATGGCAATTTGGTCGTTTCTGTAGCGCAAGCACGCGAAAGCGATGATTGGCTGCGTGCCAAGAGCCTCATGGAAGAGGACACGTTGCTGGAAGCCAGTGTCGGCGGCTACAATCGCGGCGGTCTGATTGTCCCGTTTGGGCGCCTCCGAGCCTTCGTACCCGCCTCTCACATCACCGACCTCCCCCGGGGGATGGATGAGAAATCGCAGGTCGAACACCTGGCATCGTTTGTTGATAAGACGCTGCCGCTCAAGGTGATCGAGGTCGACCCACGTCGGAGAAGGCTTGTGCTTTCGGAGAGAAAAGCGATCCGACAGTGGCGCCAAGAACAAAAGGCACGCGTGATCGAGACGCTGGAACTCGGCGAAGTTCGGGTGGGGAAGGTGACCAGCCTTCGAGAATTCGGCGCTTTTGTGGACATCGGTGGAGCGGATGGTCTGATCCACATCTCCGAGATGTCCTGGAATCGGGTAGAAGACCCCTCGGATTTGCTGAAGATCGGACAGGAGACCGATACGATGGTCATCCGGCTCGACAAGGAAGCAAATCGAATTGGGCTGAGCCTGAAGAGACTACAAACGAACCCGTGGGAAGCCGCGGCAGAGAAAATAGCAGTCGGCCAGGAGATGGAAGGAACTATCGGGCGTTTCGTGACCGCCGGAGCGTACATACGTTTTGACCTGGGGATCGAGGGTCTGCTGAAAGCAACGGACGGGCTATCCCGCCTTTCGCAGGGAGAGACGGTCAAGGTGATGGTGACATCATTCGAGCCAGAGCGGGAACGTCTGGACCTTGGATGGCCGGACGCAGAAGAGGAAGACTCGAGCGATACAGAGAACACAAGCGAGGTGAATGAATAATGGCAACCGTGATCTTGCGACCGAACGAATCCCAGGAGGCGCTCTTGAAGCGCTTCCGAAAGAAAGTCGCCAAGAGTGGAATCCTGAGCGTCGTACGGCGCAAGCGTTGGTTTATTTCGAAAAGTGAGTTGCGAAGAATCCAGCGCAAAAAAGCCATTCGGCGCTTAAAGCGCAAGCAGCGGAAATTCGTCCCGCGGGCTCGCCGACCCTAACAGGAATCTTAGTGACAAAAAAGGAAGAGAAGATCGAAGTTGAAGGCTTGGTTGTGGAAGCTCTGCCGGCGACCCAATTTCGTGTCGAGCTGGAGAATGGACACGTCGTATTAGCCTATTTGTCGGGAAAGATGCGCAGACACTACATCCGGATCTTGCTAGGGGACAGAGTTCAAATAGAGCTTTCCCCGTACGATCTGACCCGCGGCAGAATCACCTATCGCTTCAAGAAAGGACAAACTACCCGAGGGCCGGTGACAAGAAAAAACAGGTAGGTCCATCGAGCGCTTTCTTCTAGAGAAGAGAACCCGCCGGCTGGTGGGTTTTTCCGTTGAGGCTGAACCCGCTGCGCGAGTGCGGATTCGGAAACCTCATATATGGCTATGGGCGCTTAGAAAATACGACTGAGCGCCAATCCCCCGCCTGCATGACCTGCTCGATCTGCAAACTTCCTGACATTGCCTTCTCGAGGATTGAATCCAGTTGCTCATCTAATATGCCTGACATCACAATCCGGCCGCCGGCCGTCAATTCCCGGGCGATACCATCCTGGATGAAATCTTCAAGTACGGAGGCCCGGATGTTTGCCACTATCAACTCGAAATCGTGTCCTTCGGCTACCCTTCTGAGCTCGGCTAGGGAACCCTCGAGCACCTGTACCCGATCTCCGACTCCGTTGCGAAGCACATTTTCTTGGGCGAGCGCCACCGCCTGCTCATCAATATCAAGAGCTACTACCTCGCCTGCGCCGAGCCGCGCGGCGGCGATTGCTAAGATTCCGGACCCGCAGCCTAGATCGGCCACCGAGATCCCGTCCTCGACCAGCAATTCCAGCGCTTCCAGGCATTGCCTGGTGGTCGTATGCGCCCCCGTCCCGAACGCCATCCCTGGCTCGAGAATGATCGGGATCCGCACATCGTCCTCGGGCTCCATCCAGGACGGGACGATTTGCAATTGCTCGCCGATCTCAAGCGGTTGATAGTGCTCATTCCAGGTGATTTCCCAGGGCTCCTCTTCGATGAGTTTGTAGACCGGCTCCGGGAAAGGTTGGATCTGGCCAAGATGCCACAATCCCTCCTCAAGCCGCTGTTTGCGATCCGCCAGCTCATCGTCATCTGGCAGCCACGCCCGCACCCTCACCCCTTCATCGAGCATTTCGACCGCCGCGCCGTTGGGCGCGATCCGACCCAGAAGCTCTGCTGCCGGCTCTGCCAGGTCTGCATTCAGCTCCATGGATATCTCTAACCACTTCAATTTACGATTTGGTCCTTGAAGTCCTAAAAGAAGGCGAAATCATGCTCGGCGACCTCGCTCCAGATCAGTCCACGATACCGCTGATGAGGTCCTTGAGGTCGTCGAAGAAGCTGCGATCCTGGGGGATGACCTCGCTGCCAAGCGTTTCCGACAGCTGTTCAAACAATTCGCGCTGTTCTGAGGTCAGGGATTTCGGGATGTCGATCGAGATCACGACCAGCTGGTCCCCTCTCCCGCTGCGCTGCAAATGAGGCACACCCTTGCCGCGCATTCGGAAGACCCGGCCCGGTTGGGTGCCGGCCGGAATACGTAATTTTTCATCTCCCTCGAGAGTGGGCACCTCGATCTCGGACCCGAGCGTGGCCTGAGAGAGGTTGATAGAAAGATCGATCAAGATATCGTCCTTCCGGCGCCGAAAGTAGCGGTGGTTGCTTACTCGGACCACAACATAAAGATCGCCGCGCGGCCCTCGGTTTGGCCCGGGCTCTCCCTCTGCACCGACTCGGATTTGAGTTCCGTCATTCACGCCGGGTGGTATGGAGATTGTGCGTTCTACATGCAGCTGCTCAATTCCGCCCCCGCCGCAGTTCTGGCATGGAGTGGATACTACTTCTCCGCGCCCGCCGCAGTTCGGGCAGGCAGTCACATTGACCACGGAGCCTAGAAAGGATTGTCTGACCTGGCGAACCTCTCCAGAGCCATCGCAAGTGGGGCAGCGAACCGGCGTGGTTCCTGGCTCCGCGCCGGAGCCTTTGCATCGGGAGCAGGTATCCCGGCGGGAAAACTCGATCTCCTTCTCGACCCCGAAGATCGCCTCTTCGAATTCCAGCTTCATGTCGTAGCGTAAATCCGCTCCTCGCCGGGGAGCGTGGCGCCGCTGCCTTCCGCCCAGCCCAAACCCAAAGAATTCTTCAAAGATATCGCTAAACCCGAAATCGAAATCGGTGGGCATGCCTTTTAAGCCGGCATGTCCAAAGCGATCGTAAGCCGCGCGGCGATCATCATCGGAGAGCACCGCATAGGCCTCGTTGATCTCCTTGAATCGATCCTCGGCGCCAGGCTCGCTGTTTACATCAGGATGATATTCCTTAGCAAGCTGCCGGTAGGCGCTCTTCAATTCGTTTGGGGAGGCGCTCTTGCCTACACCCAGCGAGTCGTAGTAGTCTCGTTTCTCTTCCATGCTGGTTTACGATACGGCGAAGGCCTGGGCCTTCGCCGCGTCTCCTTGAAGGAAAGCCACCTCAGGCGCTCAGGCCTCGGTGACCCCCTCGTCCACTGCATCTGTCCCGCCCTCGCGAGGCTCAGCCGCAGATTGCTGGGCGCGCACAATGACCTCTTGAACCGCAGTCGATAGTTCTTGCGACATCGTTTCAAGCCGCGCCGTGTCTGCTTCGTCCAATGCCAGCTCGAGTTCTTGAATCTTCTCTTGCAAATCAGCTCGGGCGGTCTCTGAGATGTTTAGCTCATGGCGATCGACTGCCTTGCGAGCGTTATAGATCGTATTGTCCGCCGCGTTCCGCGCTTCGGCCCGTTCTCGCCGCTCTTCGTCGTGTGTGACATGCACCTCTGCATCTCCGGTCATGCGATCGACCTCATCTTCGGATAGACCTGACGAGGCGGTGATTGTAATGTGTTGGCTGCGGCCAGTAGCCTGGTCCGTCGCACCGACTTTCAAGATGCCATCTGCATCGATGTCAAACGTTACTTCGATCTGAGGCACGCCGCGCGCGGCAGCCGGGATGCCGTCCAATCTGAATTTCCCCAGCGACTTGTTATCGGCCGCCATCGACCGTTCGCCTTGAACCACGTTTATTTCGACTTCATCTTGATTATCGGCCGCTGTTGAGAAAACCTGCGTCTTGCGTGCAGGAATGGTTGTATTGCGGTCGATCAGGGCGGTTGCAACCCCTCCCAGGGTTTCGATGGACAATGAGAGCGGGGTGACATCAAGCAGCAAGATGTCTTTTACCTCTCCACCGAGCACGCCAGCCTGAATTGCGGCACCAACACCGACCACCTCGTCCGGATTCACACCCTTATGAGGCTCCTTGCCGAAGATCCCCTTTACCGCCTCCTGGACGGCCGGCATCCGTGTCATTCCGCCCACCAGGATCACCTGGTCGATGTCTTCAGGCTTGATATCCGCGTCACGCATGGCCTGCTCACATGGTCCAGCCGCGCGCTCGATCAAATCCTCGGTTAGCTGTTCGAGCTTTGCGCGCGAGACCGTGATGTTCAAGTGCTTGGGCCCACTGGCGTCGGCGGTGATGAAGGGAAGGTTGATCTCGGTTTCGGCCACACTGGAGAGCTCAATCTTGGCCTTCTCGGCCGCCTCTCTCAACCGTTGTAATGCCTGCCGATCCACCCTGAGATCGACGCCTTGTTCCTTCTGGAAATCGTCCACGACCCAATCGATCACTCGTTGGTCGAAGTCGTCGCCACCCAGGAAGGTGTCCCCATTGGTCGCCTTGACTTCAAAGACCCCGTCGCCTACATCCAATATCGAGATGTCGAACGTGCCGCCGCCCAGATCGTATACCGCGATGGTTTCCTCGGTTTTGCGATCCAGGCCGTAGGCCAGAGAGGAGGCAGTCGGTTCATTGATGATGCGCAGCACTTCGAGGCCGGCGATCTTGCCAGCGTCCTTCGTGGCGTTACGCTGCGAGTCGTTGAAATAAGCCGGTACCGTGATGACGGCCTGGGTTACGGTCTCGCCAAGGTAGGCCTCGGCATCTGCTTTGAGCTTGGAAAGAATCATGGCCGACACTTCGGGTGGAGCATATTCTTTGCCACCCATATGCACGCGCACGTCACCATTCGGCGCCGAGGTCACTTTATAAGGCACCAGTTCCAGGGCGCGCTCAACTTGTGCGTCGGAGGTCTTTCGGCCCATGAAGCGCTTGATGGAGAAGATCGTATTCTCAGGATTTACGATCGCCTGACGTCTTGCAACCTGGCCGACCAGGCGCTCACCAGTCTTGGCATTTACCGCCACTACGGAAGGAATCAGGCGATTTCCTTCTGAGGAAGTAATTACGGTGGGCTCTCCACCTTCCATGACCGCCACAACCGAATTGGTGGTGCCCAGATCGATCCCAATGATTTTGCTCATTTTTGCGATCCTTTACTTGGCTACTCGAACCATCGCAGGCCGAATGACTCGCTCGCCCAGGCGGTACCCAGGCTGAACGACCTCGATCACATCGCCTTCTTCATGATCGTCGCTCTCGTCATGGGAGATGGCCTCGTGCAGCGTGGGATCGAATTGCTCGCCCTCGGCGTCGATAACTTTGACCCCTTCCGTCTCTAACACTCCAAACATCTTGCGATAGATGAGCTCGATGCCCTCTGCCCAGGCGGCCGCCTCGCCATCGTCCGGCCGCTCCTTCAGTGCCCGCTCCAGGTCGTCGATAACGCCCAGGTATTTTGAGAGCGTATCGGCTGCGATGCGCGTGCGCGAATCTTCTTGATCTCGAGCTACTCGTTTCTTGTAATTAGCGAACTCTGCCCGCGCCCGTTGCCAGCCTTCCAGGTACTCCTGAGATTGAGCTTTGGTCTGTTCCAGCTCGTGTTGGAGCATGATCTCAGAAGGTTCGAGTTCGGGGTTATCAGGAAGCTCATCGGACGGCGACTCGACCTCTTCCGGCTCAATGAGCTGCTCGTCGTTCGGTTCGACTTCTGGTTTCGAATTCCCGGAATCTTGATCGCTCACAGGCTCCCTTTCTTGTGGGTCGGCTTATGCACGTTTGTTAAGCACGAATTTTGTGGATAGTTTCTTGCGAATAATTTCGTGTTTTCGAGGTTCAAGCATCGAAGGCTTCCACCACCAGATTGCTCATCAAGCCCGCTACATATCGAACGGCCGAAATACTCCGGCCGTAGGACATGCGAGTGGGGCCCAGAACGCCGAGCGTGCCGGTGGCTTTGCCGGTTGCACCATATCGAGCCAATACCATCGAATAGTCCCTGAGCTCCTCCCAGGCACCCTCTCCCCCGATCACAACTTGTACTCCGCCGACGTTCGGGCTCAGTACCTTTGCCAGGACCTCCTCAAGCAGGCTGCGCTCCTCGAGCAGTTTCAAAGCATTGCGTCCCCGCTCAGTGTCCGAGAACTCCGGTTGGGACAAAACATTGGCCAGGCCGTCTCGGTGGATCTCGCCAGATGAGAATTCATCTGCCCGCTCCAGAGTTTCGGCGACCAAACTGGCGATCTCTCTCCCGAGTACATCAAATCGGGAGCTCTTCGCTTTCACTCCATTGGCATCCCGGCCCTCGCAGGCGGCGGTAATTTGCTCTGCGGTCAGCCGCAGCTGGGTCTGGTCGATGGGGTCCGACAGCGTGAGCATCTGCTGTCGCACATCTCCACCTTCAAGAACAAGCACCATCAAGACCTGGCGTCCCTGTGTCCCAATTAGTTCCAGGTGTTTGAATACCGTTCGATCGGGCAGGGGGCTGGTCACGAGCGATGCGACACGGCTTTGTGTGGCCAAAATGGAGGCGGCCAGGCGAACCCATTCATCCACGTCGCCTCGCATTTGATGAAATTGATGGCTGATGAGGCGCTTTTCACTTGCGGGAAGATCGGTATCGCCCTGTAATCTTGCAACGAAGTAGCGGTAGCCCTGTTCGGTAGGGACTCGACCTGCGGAAGTGTGCGGCTGTCTTAAGTAGCCGGTTTCCGTCAGGGTTGCCAGTTCGTTGCGCACGGTCGCAGAACTGACCCGCAGGCTGTACTGATCAACAAGCCGTTTGGAACCTACAGGGCGTGCGCTCTCAATATATTCGTGGACAACCAGCGCAAGTACGGTCTCTTGCCGTTCGGTTAGGGGTTCGGTGCTCATGGTTTCTTTGTTCCACCCAATAATTTAGCACTCTCGTAACGAGAGTGCTAACGAAGCAAGATTCAATTTTAGCATGGGGGCGCAAAACGCGTCAATAGGGGGTAGGTTGGAGCGTAAGATCGATGCGATTCTCCACGTCTAGTAGGTGTGGATGACGCGCAACCGCCACGCAGGGTGCTAAACTTGACAAGCCGCCCGCGTGTCCAGTAAACTCTCACGCCGACGTCAAATCCATCCATCTAGAGGGAAACATGGCAGATATTGCTGAGCTTGAGACAGAATCGTTTGAATCGGAGGTCCTCAAAGCCGATTTGCCGGTAATTGTAGATTTCGGAGCCGATTGGTGCCACCCATGCAAGCAGCTCGACCCGGTTGTAGACGAGCTGGCAGAGGAATGGGATGGCAAGGTAAAGTTTGTGAAGATGGACGCCGATCGAAATACCGAAACTACGATCCAATACCAGGTTTTTGGATTGCCCACGCTAATCCTATTTAAAAACGGCGAGCCTCTTGAGCGAATGCAGGGCTATCAGCCGAAACACCGTATCGTGCACAAATTCGAGCCGCATCTCGAAGAGACGGCCTAGTCTTCAGGTCATCGGCCGGGCAGAACTGCCCGGTTTTAATTTAATGCATTGAAAGCATTTTTCCTGCCACGTATGCTTTCCTCATAATGCATTGACAGCCTTCCCTCTGCCACGTATTCTTTCCCCACTATGAACGATAAGCGAAAACGAATCCTCACCGGCGATCGGCCGACCGGCCATCTTCACCTCGGGCATTACGTGGGCTCGCTGGAGAACCGTCTGCGTCTTCAGGATACCTATGAGTGCTTCTTCATCATCGCGGATTTGCACACGCTGACGACGCGCCCCGAGCGGGAGCGGATCACCGCGGTGGGCCAATTTGTTCATGGCTTGGTCCTGGACTACCTGGCGGTTGGGATTGACCCTGAAAAGTGCACGATTTTCCTGCAGTCGGGTGTGCCAGAGACATACGAGCTGAACCTGATCTTTGAAATGCTGATTACGGTTCCTCGCCTGGAGCGGCTGCCGAGTTTGAAAGACATGGCCAAGGCCGAGAACCTGGAGGCGATGCCGTTTGGATTGCTTGGGTATCCGGTACTGCAAGCGGCCGACATTCTGCTTCCACGTGCAAACCTGGTGCCGGTAGGAAAAGATAACGAAGCGCATGTGGAAGTGAGTCGCGAGATTGCGCGCCGTTTCAACCGCCAATACAGTGAGGTTTTCCCTGTCCCGGACGTGCTTGTCGGAGAAGTCCCCACCCTGATAGGAACGGACGGTCAAGCGAAGATGAGCAAATCCCTGGACAACGCAATATTTCTCGTTGACGACGCTCAAACGGTCGAGAAAAAGGTCATGAAAATGTATACCGATCCCAACCGGGTATCGGCTGATGTTCCCGGTACCGTAGAAGGCAATCCAGTCTTCATCTATCATGATGCCTTCAACCCAAACACCGAAGAGGTAGACGATCTGAAAGACCGATATCGCAAAGGCAAGGTCGGCGATGTTGAAGTCAAGCAAAAACTGAGCAAGGCGCTCAACGAATTTCTTGAGCCCATACGTGAGCGGCGGTCAGGCTACGAACAGCGGCCGAAAGAGGTCGATGAAATCCTGGCCGAGGGCACGCGTCAGGCCGGAAAAGTGGCGAGGGAGACCATGGGAAGGGTCCGAGAGGCCATGGGCCTGTTCCGGTTGGATCTTTAATGGGGGAATCCGGCAGGGGATTGAGAAAAGGCCCCTAAGGTATACTAGGCTGCTGTATGCCAGATACCAAGATTCGTGTCCTGGTAGCGAAACCCGGCCTGGACGGCCACGACCGCGGGGCGAAGATTATTGCACGCGCCCTGCGTGACGCGGGCTTCGAAGTAATCTACACCGGCCTGAGGCAAACCCCCGAAATGATCGCCGAGGCCGCCCTTCAGGAAGATGTCCAAATCATCGGATTGTCAGTGCTCTCCGGAGCGCATATGACGCTTGTACCGCGCATCATGGAGCTGCTGAAAGAGCAGGGCCAGGAGTCGGTCAAGGTCATGATCGGAGGCATCATCCCCGATGATGATCGGCCAAAGCTTGAAGCGCTGGGTGTGGCCGGTATTTTTGGGCCGGGAACAAGCACCACCGAGGTGATCGAATACTTCGAAGGAGCCGTCACCCCCGCTCCTGCTGAGGGCTGAGCGCTTGGAGCTCGCTAAGCGAGTACGATCCGGTGACAGGCTTGCACTCGCCCGTCTTCTCACCCTCATAGAAAATAATTCCCAGGAAGGCCAGGAAGTGATATCCGAGCTGCACGCGACCGCCGGCCGCGCGCATCGGGTGGGAGTGACCGGTGCCCCCGGCACGGGCAAATCTGTTCTGGTCAATCGACTGACGCTCTATCTGCGGGCTCAAGACGATCCGCCTCAGGTGGCAATCGTTGCCGTCGATCCCACCAGCCCCTTTACCGGGGGCGCAATCCTGGGAGATCGCATACGCATGCGTGAACTGTCCGGAGATGAGGGAATATTTATCCGAAGCATGGCCAACCGCGGGGCGCTGGGCGGCCTTGCGCGAAACACCTCGGGAATCGTAGATGCATTGGACGCAGCAGGTTTTCAAATCATTCTGATTGAGACGGTCGGTACCGGTCAGGCAGAAGTGGATGTAGCCAGCGCCGCTCACACGGTCGTAGTGCTCGAGGCGCCGGGTATGGGGGATGCGGTTCAAGCCCTCAAGGCCGGCCTGCTTGAAATCGCGGACATCCTGGTGGTAAATAAATCCGATCTTCCAGGTGCAGAGAACACGGCTCGGTCTTTAAGAGCTACGCTCGAGCTTGGAACCGCACCAACGGAGTGGATCACCCCCGTGCTGTTAGCGAGTGCCGAAAGTGGAGACGGAGTCCCTGAGCTGGCCTCTAATATCGCAAAGCACATGGAGCATCTGCAGCAAACCGGGGGACGAAGCGCGAGGGACAAGGCAAGGGTGGAGGGCGAGATGGAGCGGCTCCTTCATCACCGACTCACAGAACGATTTATGGAGTCGCAATCCGATGGCTCCTTTGAGCGCGCAGTGGAGCGCGTGGTGGAGCGAGAAATCTCTCCAGCTAACGCCATCGATGAACTCCTACAAAACGTGAGTTGACACCGGAGCTATCGTAGATTTAGTTTGAAAATATCGAAGCGAGAATGAAGGTGGGAAGCATGTACGGATATGGCGACATCAAGCTCTTTGCAGGATCCGCAAGTCAATCACTTGCAGGCGAGATCGCGGAATATTTGTCCTTGCCGCTGATTGACTACGACCTGATCGAATATGCCAATCAAAATCTGCGCCCTCGCCTGCATGGAAGCGTGCGGGGCCAGGACGTATATCTGATCCAATCGCTCAACGCGCCGGTGCACCGAAACATCATGGAACTCTTGCTGATGATGGACACGTTGAAGCGAGACTCGGCGGGAAGGATCACGGCTGTCATTCCCTACATGTCCTATGCTCGCTCAGACAAGAAGGATCAGCCCCGAGTCCCGATCGGGGCTCGCTTGCTGGCCGACATGATTGAGGTGGCTGGTGCCGATCGCTACATGACGATCGATTTGCATGCCGGTCAGATTCAGGGCTTCTTTTCGATCCCGGGGGACGTACTGACCTCCTTTCACTTGCTAAGCGACTACTTCATGGGCAAAGACCTCAAAAACACCGTTGTCTCCACGGTCGATCTCGGCTTTGCAAAAAAGGGCCGCAACTTTGCCGCCAAGCTCGGAACCCCGCTAGCCTTCGTCGAAAAGCGCCGCGCGCAAGACGACCCTCATGCGCGAGCCACTTCGGTCATCGGTGATGTGGAGGGAAGCAATGTAATTTTGGTGGACGACGAGGTGTTGACTGCCGGTTCCGTGGTGGAGGCGGTCGAAATTCTGAAACAACATGGAGCGCTCGAGATCTCGCTCTCCTTCGCACACCCGCTTCTGGTACCTCCTGCGGTCGA
>CAYZXF010000241.1:0-4057 GCA_964482355.1 uncultured Anaerolineaceae bacterium
CATGTCACAGGCAAGTGCGTCGAACAGGCATCCAATGACCGCGTGAAACTCGTCGCCGTCTTCGACAACAAAGGCGGGGAATCTGCCGCTGATTACGCCGTTGTTGACCCATTCTGGGTGCGTAAATAGGGCTGGTTCATTCTCGGTCCGTCCGCCCTCGAGCTTAGGAGTATTGAGCTTCACAACAAAGCCTTCAACATCGGAATCGGTCCCCGGGCAAGTAAGTTCGCCGGCGCTCGTGCGCCAGATGGCGTCGCAATAGTTACCTATGAAGTCATAAACCACCTCGGCCGACTGGGCGCCTACGATGATCTGGACGAAGAACGGTGTTTCTCCTTCATCACCGAGTCCAAAGGCCACACCATCGGGCGAACGAAGTTTCCAGTCTCCGCGATGCGTGCCATCGGAGCCGGGAGCCGTCAGACTAATTTCCACGTCCACGGTGCCGCCTGGAGGCACTGAACTGGGCAACGGGGCGGAAGGTGGACCTGCCATGATGTTGCCGCCTTCGAAGACGACGTCGTACTCGGTGGTCCAGGTGCAGCTGCCCTCATTGCGCAGCTTCCAGACCTTGTCGAAGGTGTCACCAGCAGGGACATTCGTGTCGTCGGGAATGGTGACGTCTTCAACGAAACTCACCACGTTGGTGCAGTCGGGGGTTGTAGATTCGGTTGGGTCTGGAACATTCGACGTGGTACTGGTTGGCGCTGGCTCTCGAGTTTGTGTGGCTTCAAAGGCTGGTGGAGTGGAAAAAACCAATGTGAGTTGGGCTGCCACGGTTTCAGCTGCAGATGTCGCCAGACCATCTTGCTCAGTCTGCTCCTGTAGCCCTGGAAAGTTGCAAGCGGCGAGCAGGAAACATGACAGAATCATAGCGGGCGCCCATTTTGACATCGGGACTGCTCCTCCAAGCATACCTGGGGTCATTAATTCAAGACTGGGATTGGTACGAGGTCCTGTTGTTTGCTTTCACTAACGAGGGCTCCGCGCAGGCTCCACGGGCCTGTGTGCTCAATTTTGACCTTGACCAGCTCGCCACTGAGGCTTGCCTCCGCCTCGAAAAATACCAACTTGTTGGTATCGGTTCGGCCCTTCCATCGGCCTCGATGTCGTTTCTCTACCAGCACCTCGACCTCACGCGCCAGATAGTTGGCGTTGATTTCAGTCGCGATGCTCTTTTGAAGATCCTCCAATTCCTGGAATCTTCGCATTTTTTCGTCTTCGGGAACGTCGTCGTCCATTCGCCGAGCAGAGACCGTTTTAGGCCGCGGCGAATAACGTGCCAGGTGGGCCACATCCAACTTCAGTTCGCGCAGCAGATCATAGGTGCGCATATAGTCCGCGTCACTCTCGTCGGGAAATCCTACGATGATGTCGGTGGCGATCGAACCCTCCGGAAGGCGCTCCCGAATATTTTCGATCAACCTTCGATAATCGTCTGCCGTATATCCACGGCGCATCCTTAGAAGCACATCGTCGTCACCGGACTGCACCGGTACCTCGATATGGGGGCACAGCTTATCGAGCTCCTGAACCGTGGCCAGCAGCTCATCCGTCATCCAATTTGGATGGGAAGTGAGAAACCGAATCCGCTTGATTCCGTCAATCTCGTGAACCTGGCGCAATAGATCAGCGAGGTCCGGGCCGTTCGGGAGGTCTGTTCCATAGCGATCCACGATTTGGCCCAGCAAGGTCACTTCCCGTACCCCTTGCTCGGCAAGTGCATTTACCTCCGCGATGATTTCGCCCGCGCTCCGGCTGCGCTCAATTCCTCTTCGAAAAGGGATGATGCAGAAGGTGCAGGCATGCGAGCAGCCGTACACCACAGGTACATGCGCGGAGATGAGCCGTCCCTGCTCGTGCGCCGGGAGTATTAAGCTTCCATCCATCATCGCGAACCGTTCGGATGTGTTCCGAGCTTCAATCGCATGCGATTCGGACTGCATCAGGTGATCGACAAGCGGGGTGGGGTCAGAGGGAGGCGAGAAGACATCCACATACGGATACCGTTCCTGGAGCTCCCCGCTGCCCTTCACCCCTACCATGCAGCCCATCAAATTGAGCACCATGTCGGGCCGCTGCTCCTTGAAGGGTTTGAGAGACGTTAGCCGACCGTGTGCTCGATCCTCCGCGCTCTGGCGGACGACGCAGGTGTTGAGCACCACAACATCGGCTTGCTCGGCCACCGGCGTGGGGCGATAGCCCAGCCGCTCGAGTTCCGAGGCTACGCGCTGAGAGTCGGCTACGTTCATCTGACAGCCGGCAGTCCAAATATGGTAGAGCACGAGCGACATTATACTGGACCCACTTTGAGACACCTACAAAGGAACCTAATTCGTGATTTTCTGGCCGTCGCCCTGCTGGCGGTAATCTCGGCTGGTTGCATACAGATGCCGCCTGACGCAACCCCGCTCCAGCCCAGTTCCGTCCCGATTCCTACATTCACGCCAAACGAACCTACGGAGCCAGCGCCCACTCCAGATCCTGTGGTCACATGCGAGGAGACAGTCGGATCAACCCAGACCGGCGTGTACCGCGGCATCGCGGTTGCCGCGGATGTCCCATACAACATCTATTTGCCGCCTTGTTACGGCATTGACGAGCAGAACTACCCGACCCTGTACCTGCTGCATGGTTATCCCTATGATCAGGGACACTGGCAAGAATTAGGAGCAATCGGGGTTGCAGACGACGGAATTACTAGCGGAGACTGGCCTCCGTTCATTATGGTGATGCCGCTGCAGCCCGAACCCCTGTTCCGAGGCTCGGACGGGGGGCCGGGATCTTATGAAATGGAGCTTGTTGAGGGCCTGATTCCGCACATTGAAAGCAGTTACAGCAGCGATCCGTCGGCAAGAGCCCTGGCCGGCATTTCACGGGGAGGGGTTTGGGCGCTCGAGGCCGCCTTTCGCAACCCAACGGAGTTCGTTTCTGTGGCTGCGCTGAGCCCAGCCTTAGCGGTGAATAGCGCTCGCCCTCCCTATGACCCTTTCAGTATCGTGGCCGAATCGGATCAGTTTCCACCGAACATTCTCCTGCTGGCAGGGGACACAGATTGGGCGGCCGTCGAAACAGAGCGCCTGAGCACAGTCTTGGGCGAAGTTGGGGTAGAACATGTGTTCCGAATTTCGGTGGGCGACCACTCAGATGCGCTGTGGGCCGCCGTGCTGCCCGACGTATTAGGCTTTTTCGCCGGCGGGGCAGCGCCTTAGATTTTTGGTGTTTCGGGTACAATGGCCGCCCTGGAGGACAATGGATGACGGAGGATGATCGGTCCGCGGCGGAAGTGATCGATGCCTATCGACGGAAGCGCGAGCGGATGATTCCGTTCCTGCTGGGAGCGTTGGCCGTCGTTCTCTTGGTTGTTGGCTTATTTTTAGTGGTCATCTGGTTTACCGGCGACAGTCCTCCCGCGCTTCCCGCTTTTTTACGTTCCGCCACCGAAACTCCAGAGCCCACAAACACTCCTCAGCCTCCAACCGTTACGTTGGAGCCCTCGCGAACTCTCGAACCTTCGGAGACTCCCACTCCTTCCGGTCCTCTCACCTATGTAGTTGAGGAGGGTGATTCGCTGGCTTCCATCGCAGATCAATTTGAAGTAACCATCGATCAGCTGATCGCCGCCAACAATCTGGTGGATCCAAACAATATCGGAGTCGGATCGCAACTAATCATCCCGGATCCGGATTCCGAACTTCCTACCGAAACGCCGCTTCCAGAGACTTTGGTGCCGGGTTCGACGATCGAATATGGTGTTAAGTCTGGCGATGTACTGCAATTGATCGCGGAGCAGTTCAACAGCACGGTCGAAGCGATTGCCGAAGCCAATGATTTAGACCCAACGGATGTGCTGTTCGTGGGCATCAAGCTAATTGTTCAGGTAAATATTGTGACGCCGGTTCCAACCGACACGCCTAACCCCTTTACGGCCACCCCCAGTCCCAGACCTTAGCTTTCTATTCCATCGAGGGCGAGCTGGATCTCGGCCAATACCTCCGGATCCCGTTCAGAATCCAAGGCAGCTCGCAACGCCTCGAGTTCTCCTAACTCGCCCAGT
>CAYZXF010000242.1:0-1666 GCA_964482355.1 uncultured Anaerolineaceae bacterium
GATCTGGCGGATCATGCCATCCAGTTCATGCTAGACGCACATGTCAATGCGCCAGACAAACCATTCTTCCTCTACTACGCTCCCGGATGTGCCCATGCTCCGCACCAGGTGTTCAAGGAGTGGATCGAGAAGTATGAGGGAAAGTTCGACATGGGATGGGACGAGTACCGGGAGATCGTTTTCAAGCGCCAGAAGGAGCTGGGCATCTTTCCAGAAGACGCCGAACTGTCTCGAAGGGATCCCGACGTACCCGAGTGGGATAGCCTTTCGGACGATCAGAAGCGCTTGTACACGCGTTTTATGGAGGTCTACGCAGGATTCTTGGAACACTTAGATCAGCAGATTGGGCGAGTGCTGCAGGCCATCGAAGATGTTGGAGAGCTAGACAATACGCTGATCATGCTCATACCCGATAACGGAGCCAGCTCGGAAGGTGGCGTCAATGGGGCATTCAATGAAATGAGCAGCTTCAACAACTACTGGGAGACGCTGGAGGATATCCTTCCGAAGATCGACCAACTAGGTGGCCCAGCTTCTTACAACCACTATCCGTGGGGCTGGTCCTGGGCGGGCAATACTCCCTTCAAACGATGGAAGAAAGAGGTCTATCGGGGCGGCTGCACCGACAACCTGATCGTTTCTTGGCCTGCAGGCATCAAAGCCAAAGGAGAGATTCGCTCGCAGTATGCCCATGCCATCGATATGGTGCCCACGGTTTTGGAGGCGCTCGGCCTTGAACCACCCGAAACCATCCAGGGAGTCACCCAGTCCTCGATTGAAGGTGCGAGTTTCACCCACACGTTTGAAAATGCGAATGCCCCGACCAATCACCACACCCAATACTTCGAGATGTTCGGCACTCGCGCCATTGATCACGACGGCTGGCGAGCAGTCTGCGGCTGGCCGGGCCCAAGCTATGCGGAGGGCGCTGGGAAGGGGCGCTCATTTGGGGATGAGATCACGCCCGAAATTCTGGATGAGCTAGATAGCGCTGATTGGGAGCTCTATCACGTCGCGGAGGATCCGGCCGAAACACACGATCTGGCGGATAAGCATCCCGAAAGACTGCGCGAGATGGTGTCCCGCTGGTATACCGAAGCCGATAAGTACAAGGTCTTGCCGCTTGACGGATCCCTTATGCAGCGCCTCACTCAGGAACGGCCCCATATAACCGCAGATCGTAGCCAGTATGTGTTTTACCCGAACCTCTCAGTCGTTCCTATCGGCAATGCGCCGTCAGTGTTTAACAGGCCGCATAGCATCACGGCTGAAGTCGAAATCCCTGAAGGTGGAGCGGAAGGTGTGCTGATCGCGCAGGGAGGAGTCGCAGGCGGATATGTTCTCTATGTGAAAAACAATAGGCTCCACTACATCCACAACTATATGGGCCTGGAGGAATACCACGTAACTTCTTCCGAAGATGTGCCTGTTGGCGCTGTTAGCCTTCGCTACGAATTCGAGCCGACCTCCCCGCCGGAGCCAACCAAAGGACGCGGCGCCGGAGGTCGAGCCCAGCTTTATTTCAATGGCGAGCTGGTCGGAAATGCGGATTTCCCCACCACCGTGCTGTCAATTTTTGGAATCGAGGGCCTAAGTGCTGGGTACGACTTCGGCGAGGCGGTGTCGCACGAATACCACGCGCCGTTCACCTTTACAGGCAAGCTCA
>CAYZXF010000243.1:0-5049 GCA_964482355.1 uncultured Anaerolineaceae bacterium
CGGCAGTCGGTCTCACCCACTTCGACGGTACCCCCAAGCCGGCTCTAGCGCTGTGGAATGCCTATCGCGGCGAATGACCGGACCTAGCGAAACTATCGACTAAGGCGAATGAAGCCCCATAGTGTTTACCTAACCCTTCTACTTGCCGTGTTCGCGCTTCTAACGACTAGCTGCGCCATGACCGGATCTGGCGTTTCTAGAGTCAAGTACGAACTCAGCACCCACACTCTCACCCACGACGGATTTGAGCGAACTTACTTTCTGCTGAATTCGACCGAAAACCCCAATCCCGTGCCACTCATCCTCTCCCTTCATGGCGGTGGAGGGGATGGCGAGCAAACCTGCGCCCTGGCGGGTGGAATTCAGGAGCTGGCAGAGCGAGAGGGATTCCTGGTCGCCTGCCCGGAAGGCATCGAGAACAACTGGAACGATGGGCGAGTCAACGACCGCAACCGAGCACACTTCGAAGACATTGACGACGTCGGCTTTCTGCGGGCACTGATCGAGCAGCTTGGGATGACGCACAACGTGGATCCCGATCGGATTTACGTCACAGGCGCCTCAAATGGCGGGATGATGTCGCTGCGAATGGCCTGCGAGGCGAGCGACGTGATTGCGGCCGCCGGAGCGGTAATCGCCTCGTTACCGGCCGATCTCAGCTGCGAACCCGAGCATCCGATCCCAGTCCTGTTGATGAATGGCACCGAGGATCCGCTGGTGCCATTTGACGGCGGGCAGGTACATTTCTTTCGGCGGGAACTGGGCGAAGTAATCTCGACACCGGATACGGTCGCGTTCTGGGTGGCGGCAAACGGCTGCGATCCCACCGCCCGTACGGAGCGGCTGCCCGACCTCGATCCACGGGATGGAACTCGCGTCCAGGTCGATACCTATTCAGGATGTGACGGGGACGTTTCGGTGGTTCTGTACACCGTCGAAGGAGGCGGTCACACACTTCCAGGAGGCACCCAATATGTGCTCGAGTTCGTCATCGGGAGAGTAAGTCAGGACCTTCATGCCGGCGAAGCGATCTGGCAGTTCTTCGAGGCCAGTCCTTAATATTACGCGACGTACCACGTACCAAACTCGCACCCGGCATCGACCCAACCGGCGCCTTTATGTCAATTAAGTCCACTTTAGATCGGTGGCTATGCGCAGTGTGCTCTTTGTGCGACGGAAAATTCCGCCTGAGGGCGCGATCTGGGCGAGAGCTGGCTTGCGCCGATGTTCCCCACCAGATCCTGTCTAATGCTAGAATTCGATCGTTCTCATTCGATCAGGAGCATTCATAAATGGCAGCAATTGGTGGAGTGTTAGCCGCGTTTGGATTGGCGGCGGCCGCAGGGCTAAACGCCTATATCCCCCTACTGATGGTGGCGCTCACGGCGCGCTTCACCGACTGGTTCAAGTTGGGTCCTGCCTGGGATCCGTTGAGCAGCTGGTGGGTAATCGGAGCACTCGTCTTCCTAGTAACGGTGGAGTTCTTCGCCGATAAGCTGCCGGCCATCAATCACGCCAACGACGCGGTTCAAACCTTTGTCAGGCCTGCCGCCGGGGCTCTTCTGTTTGCAGCCAGCACCAATGTAGTCACCGACATCAATCCTGTCGTTGCGATGGTCGCCGGCTTGCTCACCGCCGGATCGGTTCATATTGCTAAAAGCGCCGCAATACGTCCAGTGGTGAGTCTAACGACCGGCGGTATCGGCAACACACCCGTCAGCATTCTGGAAGACATCGTCGCCACCGTTTTGGCAATCGCCGCCATCCTCATCCCGCTGGCAATCGCCATCATAATGGTGCTCATGACTACAACCTTCATCTGGCTGTTGTGGCGCAGCGCTCGCAAATCGGCTGCCGCTCCAAGCGGCTAGCTAGCCCCGTCCAGCTTCAGATGACTTCCCATCCTGGTGTGGTTTGCAGTAGCCCGCCGAACTTGCTATCGCATGCGTCGGGAATGAGGATTCGCATGTGTCGATCAATCAATTGACCGATGAGTGAGAAACAGGCCACCTTCTTCGAAAGAGCGAGGCAGGACCGCTGGATGCCTGCCATCAGCATCCTGGCGCTCGGAATTCTTGGCATTTCCGCTGGCGCAACGATTTTTCGAGAGACGCTCCTCTCGGATCTGGCCTGGAATAACCAGGTCGAATTGGAGCGTGGGTGGCGATTGCTGCAGGCGGAAGTCGCACCTGATGGATCGATCTGGGTGCTCGGTGAGCAACAGGAGCCTTACTCAGCGGAAATCCGACACTATGAGGACGGTGAGGCTACTCAAACCGCTAAGCTTGCCGACGAACCCATACTTCGAGCGGTTCTCGAGGAGAATGACGGGGAAATCGGCTTTTTCTCTTCCATGGCAATCGACGACTCTGGCAAGCTTTGGCTCAACCTCGGATCCGGCCAGATAGTTTCATGGGATGGCGAGCGATGGTCTTCTACAACCGGAGCGACTGCCGGAGAGACTCGCATCGAAGAGTTAGAATTTGGCTCGGCGACCGTGTGGGCCCTTCTCAGCGGCCAGAGCGGGCTCTTGGCCATTGATCCCGGAACAGGGGAGAGTCGAGAGTACCTGCTGAAATTCGACCTGCCCGAAGGCCCCGTAGAGCTTTTGCCGGACATGATCAGCGCCACACTCGAAGGTGGAATCCTGGTCGCCGGCACGATGAATCCTAGCGGCATTGGCTTACTTGGCCTCGATTCCAGTGGCAACGCATCTGTGCTTAGCTTCATCCCAAATCCGGAATCTGTTGGAGCTTCGAAAATCCAACACCTCGCTGGAGATGCCAGAGGCAAAATACATCTAATATACGGAATGGAAGAACCGTGTTTAGGCGGCCTTCGCAGAGTTAAAAGCGGAACAAGGGTGGCGAGCGATTATTGGGTATGGAGGGATTTGGCCTATGAGGCGGACTGCTCGATTAGAAGCGGATCTGATTCGTTTGCAGTGGATGCCTTGGGAAGGACTTGGATAGAAAATTCTGTGAACGGCGTCTATGTCTTTGCGCCACCAGGTCCAGGTCTTCTCAATGCACCCCTCCAACCATCGATGATCTATACAGAAGAAAACTCAGGCTTTAATGGGCACGGACTGAGTCAAGGGCGGACAGGTCAAATCTTGGCAGCCAGTACCTTTGGGCGCGAGCTGGCGACAATCAAGGCGTCGCAAAGAGACCTTCCCGCGCCGCTCCCCGAGCCGCTTGCCTGGGTGATCGCAAACTCGGGCCTGATCTTATTCCTTGCGATCCCATTAATTGGGATTCTGGTATGGCGGCAAAACAAGGCGAATTTCGGAAGGGAATGAGATAGAAGATAACGATGAAGAAACCCGCCACTTATGGCGGGTTTTGTGACTCTTGGGTGCCGCTCAGCTAATCGAAGCTATTCCTTCGGCGTCTCCGAATCCAAGGGCTCGATTTCCATCAACACCGCCCGAACCAATCGGCGCATGAGATAAGTTTCAGTTCGCTCGTCCCACGATTCGCAAGTCAGCAGCGTGACCCATGAACGTTCTTCGTGCCGGAAGATGGACGGATCGCCTGGTCGAACTAGGTCCTCTTCCCTAACCTCATAGATGTATCGCAATCCCCAGGCGGTTATGACAAATTGATCGCCGTATTCCAGTTTCTGGAGCTGCGCAAATGGGCCATCCACGCCGCTCGGCAGCGTGCTGTGCCCTGTGATTACGCTGTTGCCGATCCAGGTTGGAAAAGCAGTCCCTGCTAAGTATCCAGCTTGATCCGCCAGCCAGGTCACATCCCAACCCTCGGGATCCATGGTTATTCCCACCACACTCATATCGACACCTAGGGCAGGAATCTCCAGGCGCATTTCGCCGTAGGTTTGATAGACCTTCGATGCCGGCTGGAGCGGGATTGTCGTTCTACGATTTGGCGCGAAGCCCGTTTCTGGAGCTTCGGCGGTTATGGACGGGATGAAGATCGTGATCGGTACGGAATCAGAGTTGTTGTCGGTATCGGATTCCGGTGAACTGGTGGAGATATCGGCCGTATTCGTTCCGCCTGGCGGCGTGCCCAAATTGTTGACCACCGTAGTGATCGTGATCGTAAAGGTATCTGAAGGCGTAACTGTCCCAAAATCGATCGTAATCGTATTCCCTACGATCGAGGTGCTTACGGGCGGGGGATCTGTAAATACCAGAGAAATATCCAGAAACGCCGGGATGACGTCGACCAGCTCCACATCATCTGCATCACCAGGGCCTCCGTTGCTGACAAACAATGTGAACGTTACGGTATCGCCTACAGCGGCCGCAGACGGGCTGACAGACTTTGTCACCGCCGGATCAGTGATTGTAGGCGCCGAGACCGTCAGCGTGTCGTTAGCGGTATTTCCGGTGCCACCATTGGTTGAGCTTACCGCGCCCGTTGTATTGACCTTTACACCGATGGTTGCTCCCGTCACCGTCACGGAGAAGTTGCAACTATCACTCGCTGCGATCGAGCCGCCGCTCAGGGCAATCGAGCTCAGCGCAGTCACGGTCAAGGTGCCGCCGCCGCACTCCGAGGTCGTTGCGCTAATTACGGTCACCCCCGCGGGTAGCGTATCGGAGAAGGCCACGCCCGTCAGCGCGGTGCCGGTATTGGCATTGGTGATCGTGAACTGTAAGGACGAGGTATCTCCTACGGTTATTGAGTCGGGCGAGAAGGTCTTGGCGATCGAGGGCGGGCTAATCACCGTCAGCGTGTCGCTGGCGGTTCCATCCGTGCCCCCGTTGGTCGAGCTCACATTACCGGTCGTGTTGTTCTTGCTGCCGGCCGTCGCTCCCGTGACCGTCACCGAGAACATGCAATTCGAGCTGGCGGCGATCGAGCCGCCGGTCAAGGCGATCGTGCTCAGTGCAGTTACGGTCAAGGTGCCGCCGCCGCACTCCGTGGTCATGGCGCTAACTACGGTCACCCCCGCGGGTAGCGTATCGGAGAAGGCCACACCCGTCAGGGCCGTGCCGGTGTTGGCGTTGGTGATGGTGAAGCCTAGGGAAGAAGTGTCTCCTACCGCAATCGAGTCGGGTGTGAAGGTCTTGGCGATCGA
>CAYZXF010000244.1:0-4363 GCA_964482355.1 uncultured Anaerolineaceae bacterium
GACAAAGCCGAAACAAGAACTACACTCCAGCCCTTTAACAGGAAGGAATTCTGTGAAAGCCTGTTCACTATCCCTTGGACCATTCTTAGATGAGCTAATTTTTTCTCCAAAAGCTTTCTCCCAAACTGAGAGCATGAAAGATTGTTTTCCCATAAATGGCTTGGGATTTAGCGTTCCCGCAACCATCCCGCACGGTAGAATAGCGACACAATAAAAAGCTGGGCCGGAGTGTGACCTCCAGCCCAGCAACCTTGTAACTACATCAAACTGACGATGAATTGAGGTGAATTAACCGAAAACGGCGCTCTCGCGCCGAATTATGCCGTTGACAGCCATTGTACCAACACGTACAATCGCCGAGCTTCCCCCAAGGAGAACTCATATATATGGAAGGAATACTTGCATTCATGCAGGAACTCCGCCTGTTTGAGCGGATTGCCCTGTATACCGTGCTAGCAATCGCCGTTCTCGGCCTCTTATACGCGCTTTTCTTGCGGGCTCAGGTGCTCAGAGAACCAAAGGGCTCGGAAAAAATGCAGGACGTATGGAATGCAATCCGCATCGGCGCCGATACGTACCTCCGTCGACAGCTACGCACGATCCTTCCTTTCGTCGCAATCCTGACCGCGGTTCTCTTCCTTTCGGTTTATATCGTTCCTCCCACCCCTGAAGCGCAGGAGCGGTTTAGCGGTTTGAACGAGAGCCAGCTACGGCTAGCGATCGGGCTAGGACGCTCCCTCGCATTTGTGATGGGCGCACTGTTTAGCCTTTCGGTGGGCCAGATCGGCATGCGGATGGCGGTGCAGGCCAACGTGCGAGTTGCGGACGCCTCCCGTCGATCCTTTGGCGAGTCGCTGAAGATCGCTTACCGGGCCGGCACGGTTACCGGCATGCTGACCGACGGTTTGGGGTTGCTGGGAGGCACCATCATCGTCATTATTTTTGGTATCGCCTCTCCGGATGTGCTGCTCGGCTTCGGATTCGGAGGAACCCTGGTGGCCCTATTCATGCGAGTCGGCGGCGGCATCTTCACCAAAGCCGCGGACGTCGGTGCCGATCTCGTCGGCAAGGTGGAGGCGGGTATTCCAGAAGACGACCCGCGCAATCCAGCCGTGGTAGCGGATCTGGTTGGAGACAACGTGGGAGACTGCGCGGGCATGGCAGCCGACATCTTTGAATCCTACGAAGTCACCATCGTCGCCGGCTTGATACTGGGGATCGCGCTTTGGCATGTCACCGGCCATTTCGAGTGGATCATTTACCCGCTCCTGGTCCGCGCCATTGGCGTGATGTCCTCGATTATTGGGACCTATGCGGTGCGCGGCGGACCCGGGAAGAGCGGCGACGCGATGAAAGCCATCTTCACCGGATATCTGACCTCCGCTGCAATCTCGGTTGTCTTATTCGGCATTCTTGCCTATCTGTACATGCAGGATGTTCCGGGAGGCTGGTGGAGACCATTCCTAGCTACTACGATCGGGGTGTTGCTCGCTATATCTATTGATCGACTCACGGAGTACTTCACCAGCAGTCACAACGCTCCGGTCAAGGAAATTCGAAAATCGACCAACACGGGTCCGGCAACGACCATTTTGTCCGGAATCGCGGTCGGCTATGAGTCGACCGTCTGGTCGATGCTGGTCATTGCGGTGACTCTATTCTCCTCAATCCTGATATTTGGAAGCATTCCCGGAATTGCTCCTGGCGAGTCGATTACCTTCATCCTTTATGGTGTCGCGTTGACAGGGATCGGAATGCTGACCCTTACCGGGAACAACGTCGCAATGGATTCTTATGGGCCGATCGCAGATAACGCGAATGGCATTGGTGAAATGGCCTGGCAGGGTGACGACGATCCCGAGACGCTTGCGGCCAAGCAGATCATGGCTGATCTGGATTCAGTGGGAAACACTACCAAAGCCATCACCAAAGGAGTCGCTATTGGATCCGCAGTTATCGCAGCCGTTGCTCTCTTCGGTTCCTACCTGGTGGACGTCAGCCGGGCTCAAGAAGCGATTGGCATTCCTCTCGTGGATCAGATTCGATCGGTTGGCATCCGGATCGACGCACCGTTGGTCTTCATTGGAATGTTGATCGGCGCCTCGATACCTTGGCTGTTTTCATCATTTGCGATTAACTCCGTCAGTCGTGCGGCTGCCCTGATCGTCGAGGAGGTGCGCCGACAGTTTGGGCTTGGAGTGCTTGAAGGCAAGATCGAGCCAGACTACACTCAGCCGGTGGCGATTGCGACCACCGCCGCTCAGAAGGAGCTTCTCCCGCTCGCGATTCTTGGAGTGATCTCTCCAATTGTGGTTGGACTGGTATTTGGCGTGGAGGCCCTGGGAGGGTTCCTGGCCGGCATTATCATTTCCGGTCAGCTCCTGGCAGTATTCATGAACAATGCCGGCGGGGCCTGGGACAATGCAAAAAAGACCATCGAAGATGAGCCTTCCGACCCGGCCAAAAATACCGGCAAAGGATCGGATCGGCACTTCGCCTCGGTCGTCGGCGACACCGTCGGCGATCCGATGAAAGACACTGCCGGACCGGCGCTAAACCCCATGATCAAGGTGGCGAACCTGGTTGCGGTGATCATTGCCCCGATCATCGTTCAATACTCGCAACTTGGAATTGTCGGCTGGCTGTTGGTGGCGATGTTGGTAGGATCCTTGATCTGGGCCATCTCGCAGAGCAAGCGCCCTGCGCCGGAGATCAATCTTCAGGAGGCGCCCTCCACGGACTAGTTCGCCACTTCGATAACGGGAGCTTTGGGACAAAAGGCCTGGCCATTGCGCTGGGCCCTTCGCTATCGGGTCCACGCTATCGGACATAGAATCGGATCGAGTTCGATGAGGAAGCTATCAGCGAGAAAAAGTTAGATCCGCGACTTGGGAAAGGATCCCGAAGCTAACGTTACTCTTGGGCAAAACACTGCTTATTGCGATTGCGATCGCTGGACTGTTCGCTCTGGTGCTGCTATTCCCTTTTGAGCAGATTCGGAATTGGGGCTGGGATATCGCGGTTTTTCGAGCCGGCTCAAGTGCACTGCTTCACGGGCAAAACCCTTATGACCCGGCCAACGTGGTCAAGTTTTCCGACGGCGCGGAGCTTGCTACCATCCCAAACTATGTCTACGCGCCGTTCTTCGCAATCCTAATCGGTCCCCTCTCACTTTTAGAACCGTGGCTGGCATCCCGCGCCTGGTTCGTGATCAATATGGCCGCGTGTGCAGCAGCCATTGCAGCAATCATGGCAGCACTGCATTGGACCCCAAGCCTGCGAGCGTTTACGCTGATCGTGCTGGGATTGGCATTCTTCCCACCGTTTCGAACGTTGCTTGTGATCGGACAAAGCGGCGGCATCATGCTCCTGTTACTCGCTCTGTCTTTCCTATTGTTGAGCCGAGGTCGGCAAGTTAGCGCTGGGTTCGCGCTTGGTCTGGCACTATTTAAGCCTCATCTTCTATTGGTCCCCTTGTTTCTTGCACTTCGCAGGCAGTGGAAAGTGGTTCTTACGGTATTGCTCACATTGCTCGTGACCTCGGTGCCATTCTGGAATTTGTTGGACGACTGGGCTATTTCATTGATTAGCACCAGAGCCGATAATCTCGGCTACGGATGTCTAGCGTTTTCATCGCTTACCTCGCTTCTTCGATGCTTCACAGAAGCTCCGTTTGCTCAGGCGCTGTTCACTTTGATCCTTATTCTCTTCGGATATTGGTTGGTTCGAGAGGATGCTAGCCCACAGTCCTCCTCATTCGCTCTCCAGCTGGGCCTTGTCGTCAGCCTGAGTTTGTTTGTGATCGACAATGTACGTGTCGCAGACTTGATCCTGTTGGTCCTTCCTTTTCTCGTCAGCCTGTATGCCCTGCAGAGTGTGGAGTCCGATTTGGTGCGTCGTAGCGTTATAGGACTGCTTACCGCCGCATATTTGTTTCCGTACTTCGCGCAGGTCTATGGCCGGTTGACGGGACATCCACTCCTCTTCGAGATGCCGATTTGGTATGCGGCGATGCCCGCTGGATTATTCTCGGCTACTACCGTCCTGCTGATTGAGCGTCGGAATACGATGAGGGAATGAACCTGCCTGCCTCAAAATGCGAATCGTTCTTTATCCTGTACTTCTAGCTCTTCTACCCGTGGCCTCGCTCTTAGGCACAAACATTGAGAGCATAGCTATCCGCCATTCACTCCGGGCCGGGATAGTATCGGTCGCTGGAGTCGTATTCCTCCTGCTTATCTTGAAACGAGTCTTCGGCGATTGCAGCGGAGGTCAGTGCGGCCAGGTCAGTTTCGACCTGTCGGTTTATCGCGAGAACTGCCTTTCCGAGACGGCGATCGTCTCGGTGATCGACGACAACGTC
>CAYZXF010000245.1:0-5947 GCA_964482355.1 uncultured Anaerolineaceae bacterium
ACCGGAAACGGCCTGGTACAGCCATTTCTTCCTGCGACGCTTATGGACGCCACGAGTCTGCCTTTGCCAAGGGTCATTGGAATCGTGCGCGCCCTTGGCTGGTTTATCTTGCTGCCGTTTCTACTGTATGCGCCATTAGCAGCAGTGCGTGGCGAAGGTTGGCGCAGTCTTCAGACCTTCCTCTCTTTGGTGGTATGGGTCGTCATTGTTGGGGCCTCCTATCGGCTAGCGGGCGATCAGTGGGACAATCCGCGGGCTCGCGCAGTATTCCTCGCACCGCAAATGGCTTTGGCAGGGTGGGCATGGTTCCATGCTAGAGAGGTCAAAAGCCCGTGGCTTCTTCGATCCGGAATAATGGTGGGAGTGGCCTCATTGCTGTTTACGCATTGGTATGCAGGACGCTACTATCAGACACCGCGGCTGAGTCTGTTTGAAACGGTCGCCGTTCTCGCAGTCTTCGTGGTCGTTTTTCTTGTTGGAGCCATCATTCTGGATGTCCGGCGTGCTCGACGATCCGCCCGCTTGACGGCGGAAGTCCCAGAGGTATAATTCAACGCTTGAATTTTAGAAGGCTCTTCGGGAGATAGCTGAATGCCGAAAGCATTAATTACGGGCGTAACAGGCCAGGACGGGTCCTTTCTCGCAGAGTTCCTGCTGGACAAGGGATACGAAGTCCATGGTCTGATGCGCAAATCCAGCACGTTCAACACCGAGCGAATCGACCATATCTACCAGGACCCTCACGATCCCCAGGCCAAATTGATCCTGCACTACGGCGATCTTTCCAATGGGGAGCAGCTTTCAAACCTAGTCTACAACGTAAGGCCTGACGAGATCTATCACATGGGAGCGCAATCGCATGTGATGGTCAGCTTTGAGATGCCGGAGTGGACCGGCGAAGTTACCGGTCTTGGTACGACACGCATCCTGGAAGCGGTGCGCAGAAGCGGCATCCAGACCCGCTTCTACCAGGCCTCGTCCAGCGAGATGTTTGGCGACTCCCCTCCACCCCAGAGCGAGGTCTCGCCCTTTAGGCCGCGAAGCCCGTATGCAATAGCTAAGGTTTACGGGTACTGGATGGCTGCCAATTACCGCGAGGCCTACGACATGTTCACCGTAAACGGCATCCTTTTCAATCATGAGAGCCCTCGGCGTGGCGCGACCTTCCTTTCTCGCAAGGTCACCCGTGCGGTGGCTAGAATTAAAGCAGGGCTCCAGGACAAGGTGTACCTTGGCAATCTCGATTCGCGACGGGACTACGGCTACACGCCCGAATATGTCGAGGTGATGTGGCAGATGATGCAGCTCGAGAACCCCGGCGATTACGTGATCGGGACAGGCGAAGCGCCGACGATTAGAGAATTCGTGGAGGAGGCTTTTGCCTACGCGGGCATGGATTGGCAGGAGTATGTTGAGATCGATCCGCGTTACTTCAGGCCGACGGAGGTCGATGCATTGGTTGCAGACTCGTCCAAGGCCAAGAAGGCTTTGGGCTGGGAACCCAGGATTACCTACAAGCCGCTGGTGCGAATCATGGTCGATGCGGATCTCGAGATGGTGGGCCTGGATCCAATCGGCGAAGGCGCACAGATCCTGGAAGATAATTTCGGCGAATGGCACCGTTGGGAAAATAGCGTCACGGCAGTGATCAAGAGCGCTGGCAATGGCTTCGATTGAGACGCGCCAACTCGCAGAAGGCGTCTTGGCAGCCGGCGCGCAGCCAAGCGCGGAGCGGACCACCGTCATCATCCCGGTGTTAAACGAAGAAGAGAACATCCCGATCCTCCATGAGGCGTTGTCAGAAGCGCTTCAGGACAGGGATTACGAGCTGATCTTTGTAGACGACGGGTCCGTAGATGGAAGCCCGCAGGTTCTTCGAACGCTCGCGGAAAACGACGAAGAGCATGTGACGATAATCGAGTTCCGCCGTAATTTCGGTCAAACAACTGCAATTGCTGCTGGGATCGACTACTCCAGCGGTGAAATCGTTGTACTTATTGACGCCGACATGCAGAACGATCCCTCCGATATCCCGATGATGCTGGACAAGATCGACGAAGGCTATGATGTGGTCTCTGGCTGGCGCATCGACCGGAAGGACCCCTTTCTGACCAGACGCTTTCCCTCAAGGGTGGCAAATTGGCTTATCTCGCGCGTAACGGGCGTGGCGCTGCACGACTATGGCTGTACGCTGAAAGCCTACCGGCGGGACGTCCTGCAGGGTTTCCGGCTCTACGGGGAAATGCATCGGTTCATCCCGGCCTATGCTGGTTCGGTGGGTGCCCGTATTGTGGAGGTGCCAGTCAAGCACCATCCCCGTAGGCACGGGAAACCGAATTATGGATTGGAACGGACTGTCAAGGTGGTGCTCGACCTGTTTGCCACGAAATTCTTGATCAGCTATGCCCGCACCCCGATATATCTATTTGGAGGCCTGGGACTGGTGATAATCGCTCCAAGTCTCACGTTTTTGTTGTTTCTATTCATTCGAAGACTGTTGGTGGGCACTTCGGTTCTGGGATCACCCCTATTTTCGACCAGCATCATGCTCGTGATCCTAGGCTTTATATGTTTCCTGATGGGATTCATCGCGGAATTACTGGTGCGAACTTACCATGAGTCGCAGGCTAAGCCGACGTATTCCATCCGCCAGGTCATAAACGGTAAGGGCGGACCTGCCGACATTTAGCTCTCGCCCTTGCTCTATTCCTAGCGAACCCAGCCTCCCCAGCCGAAGGTTCCAGGACCCAAACTGATGCGCATTCTTGTCTTGAAATACGAATTTCCTCCAGTTGGGGGCATCCAAATCGAAGCCGATGCGAATCCTCGTCCTGAACTATGAGTTTCCACCGGTGGGCGGTGGGGGCGGCCGCACAGCCGCCACTCTCTGCGCCGCGCTTGCGGAACGCGACCATGAGCTGAAGGTGATTACCTCGATGGCTCCCAATTTGGCGCGAAGCGAGACGCTGGATGGATACCAAGTTCTGCGCGTTCAGGCCGGCAGGCGATCACGTTTCCGGGCTTCGTTTGCATCGATGGCTGGGTTCGTGGCGGGGGCACTATTGCCTGCCATCAGGATGGCTCGTTCCTGGAGGCCGGATGTCATCCATGCGCATTTCGCGGTGCCGACCGGCGTGCTTGCTTTCCCTCTATCGAAGATTACTCGGATCCCTTACGTGCTGACGGTACACCTTGGCGACGTCCCAGGCGGAGTTCCACAGAAAACCGACCGGTGGTTTCGATTTGTGTTCCCTTTTACGCCGCCAATATGGAAGGGTGCGTCAAATGTGGTCGCGGTGAGCAAGCACACAAAAGCCCTTGCGCTCCGTCACTACGCCGTCGATATTGAAGTAATTCCAAATGGCGTTCAGCTGCGAAGTGGCGCGGCGAAACAGGTGTCGGACCCACCGCGGTTGATCTTTGCCGGGCGCTTTCAATCGCAGAAGAACCTTCCTATGCTTGTTGAGCTGCTCGCGAAAGTGCGGGATATGCCGTGGCAGTGCGAATTGCTTGGCGATGGGCCCGATCGGCAGATTGTCGAGGAACTGATACAGCGTCACGACCTCGGATCACGCGTGAATTTGTTGGGGTGGGTGGACGGGGCGGTTGTGGAAGAGCGGCTTGAGGCGAGTGATCTGCTTCTGCTCACCTCCCGCTCCGAAGGATTTCCGGTAATTGGTGTCCAGGCATTGGCGAGCGGACTGGCGATCGTGGCCAGCAGCGTTGGTGGCCTTCCCGAGCTGGTGGAGGGCGATGTAAACGGGAGACTCTGTGCGGCGGACGACATGGACTGTTTTGAGCAGGCTCTTCGATGGTGTCTTGAGGATCGGGGAAGGCTCATGGGGATGAAGCAGGCCAGCCGCGCTCGAGCCGAGCGTTTCGAAATCCGAAAAATTGCCGAACAATATGAAGATGTGTTTGAAGAGGCAGTCCAGCGTGAGGTTTGATCGTGCCTATAACTTTCACGGTCTGGTTGGGCTGCTGGTTCAAACCAATTCCTCATTTGCTGCCGATTATTTCAACGCTGAATACGGGCCTGCGGCCGGGGTTGTTCCAGAGGAGCTACCGATTGTCGTTCTACACTGGACGGATTCCAGCCTCCCCCGCCGTCCGGGTCCAAACTATCAACTCAAGATTCACAAGGGATTGGCAAGATGGTATTACCGCCTCCGCTTCGAGCCTGAGCGGATTCTGATCGAGGCCACCGGTAACCGTATGGCGGTTTCCATGGTGCACCACATGCTGGTGCACGGGTGTCTTCGATATTTGTGCAGCGCGCACGACGCCATGATGCTCCATGCGGCTGCTCTATCTCAGGGAGGGCGCAGCCTGCTATTTGCCGGATCGGGGGGCGTGGGTAAGACGACTGTTAGTTCAATTCTGCTGGATCAAGGCGGCCCCGGTTGGGAGTTGCACGCGGATGATTACGTCTTTTTAAGCTCCTCGGCAGATACCTACGCATACCCATCTCGCTCCCATCTTTATGCGGACTACCTCAAGGCTGTACCATCCGTCACGAACAAGTTGAGCGCCAGACAACGGGCCCACCTGAATGTATTCGGTACAGTACGCTGGGTATCGGGCGATCGGATTAAATGGCCACTACGGGTCGAGCCTGGACTGCTCTGGCCGGAACGCGTTTCGGCGCCTCACGCCCAATTGCAGGCGCTGCTGCTGCTCGAGAGCGGCCGAGCCGAGGAAATCAACCTCGAACCAATTTCTGATTCAGCGGCTCTTGTGGACCAATTAGTGCAAGTGAACTTTTATGAAGCGCGTCACACGATCGAACTCATCGAAGGCTATTTCTCGCCTTCTGAGTACCCGGTGCAATGGCAAGCTCGTGAACGCGAAACGTTGCGGCAGGCGCTTGAAGATGCTCCCACTTTCCGCCTTTCCATGCCTCAAACCGCAACCATTGACCGAACCAGGTTGGTGTCCATATTGCAGCAGCTGGTAACTATGGAACATGGCAGCAAAATCCTCGACTAATCGACGCTGGACGACCTGGCTGAAGATCGCGGGCACGCTTGTGTCCCTGGGTCTGTTGGTCTGGCTGCTATCCCGTCTGGATCTTCCGGAGCTTCTTAAGCTGGCATCCGGGATTCCGATCGGGGTGTTCTTGCTCTCCATTGTGTTGCTGACTACGCGGGTCTTCGCTCACACCTTCCGATGGCGTTCGCTGCTGAAAGGGCAATTGATTGATGTACGCTACCGGGAGCTTTTGGGGCTGCAGTACGGTAGCTTTTTCGCTTCGAACTTCCTTCCGACCACAGTCGGGGGGGACGTTATCCGCTTGGTAGGCATTCTGGGAAAGACCAGCAATCGCATTGGAGGAGCGGCATCCATCGTGGTGGATCGAGCGATGGGAGTCTTTGCCATGTTGTTTTTTCTACCGCTCAGCTTTCCCATACTGGGCGGTTTCTTAGGGACATTAGGTATAGCGATTGGCGGTGTCGAGCTCCCAGATTACGTGCGTAGCGCAGCCCGCCGGGTATGGGATGCCACAACTCTATGGCTAAAATCACCTGCCTCACTTGTTTTGGCCCTGCTTGCTTCCTGGTTTGGGATACTGGTCTTTTTTCTGTTCATTTGGAATCTGGCTCGAGGGCTTGGAATCGACGTGAGTTTGACGCAGGTCGCAGGTATAACAGCAGTTACGTATTTCCTTGCATTGATTCCTTTCACCATCAACGCCTACGGATTGAGAGAATTGAGCATCATCGCACTTTATTCATCTTTGGGGGCCAGTGCCGAACAGGCGGCCGCGCTGGCACTCCTGTCTCGCTTTCTCATGCTGATCAGCAGCCTGCCCGGAGCATATACCGTCTGGGGCGCCTTCCTAAAAGGCGATTCGGCTCATGACTGAGATATCGCATCGAACCACCACTCACACGCTGATGAGGCTTATGAGTGTGCTGCTCATTGTCCTTCTCTATCTAGGAGGGGA
>CAYZXF010000246.1:0-3219 GCA_964482355.1 uncultured Anaerolineaceae bacterium
GACGCCACGGATCCATCCACCTGGGAAGTGAAAGTGGGGAAATCTAATCCGATGTCATCGATGGCGTAATCGTAGGCTTCTTTTATGACGGCTTGAAAGGTCTTATCCGGGCGAGCCTTTGCAAATTTTGAGACTCCACCCGACACAGCGTAGACAGGGCGCATAAAGTCCAATCCTCCAGCGTAGGCTTCATTTTACCTCCGCGATGACCGATCGCAGCCAGGGTGTCGAGCGCCTACCGCTAGGGTTTCTTGTCGAACCCAATATTGGTTGTCGATAATGGGAATGGTTGCCGAACCTGGCAACCATGCTACGATTTCGCAACGGAGGATTCGAATGAGAAACCTTTCAGGCTTACTAATATCGATCCTGCTCGCCGCGTGCGCAGCAGAGAGCACACCGACAGCCATACCTACCGCAGAAGAACCAGAACCTACCGCCGTGCCTGCCGCGACCGCGATGGAAGAGGAGGATCCAGCTATGGAGGAAGTGGACTTTAAGCTGACAAGCTCGGCTTATTTGCAGGGTGATCCAATCCCGGAAAGTTACTCATGCGACGGCGAAAATACCTCACCAAGGTTGACCTGGACTAACCCGCCCGCTGGCACGCAGAGCTTTGCGTTGATCTTCGATGACCCAGACGCACCGGGCGGCACCTGGGTGCATTGGGTCTTGTTCAACCTCCCAGCCGAATCTCGATCACTACCGGCGAACGTGCCTCCGGATCCCACGCTGGCGAACGGAGCGATTCACGGGTCGAATAGCTGGAAATCCATTGGCTACGGGGGACCCTGCCCACCCAGCGGGGAGCATCGGTATTTCATGAAATTGTATGCACTCGATAGCGCGCTCGACCTGGAACTGGGCGCAAACAAGGAGCAGCTCCTGGAAGCAATGGAGAATCACATCGTTGCTGAAGCGGAGCTTATGGGGACTTACTCACGATAGCGAAGTGAGCCCTTGATAGATTAGGGCTTTGCATCTGCGAGCTTAGCCTCGCGCGCGGCGCGTCTTCGTCTGCCGGCGCCGGCCATTGCGGCCAACACGATGCTGACCAGGTACAGCACGATCATAGGAGCCATCACGAGCCCCATGTTGATCGGATCGATCGTGGGTGTGGCAGCCGCAGCCAAAACCGCTATGCCGACCAGCGCAAATCGCCAATTGTGCGAAAGCGTGCGAGCGTCAACAAACCCCAATCCAGCAAGCACATAAATTACCAGTGGAAATTGAAAGGCCAGTCCGATCCAAAACATCAGGCTGGTCACGAACTGTATATAGTTTGAGGGCCTGGGAACCGTGGTGACGCCCATGAAGTTGAGCAGGAATGGCAAGGCCGTGGGAAGGATGACAAAGTAGGTAAACGTGATTCCGGCCACAAATAGCAGGAATGAGAACGGAATCGCAAATAACACCAGCCGGCGCTCACTCTTCTTCAGCCCCGGATTCATGAAGGCAAGCACTTCAAAGAGAATATATGGAAATGCCAGGACGAATCCAGCCATTAGCGACACCCGCATAAAAGTGCCGATGGATTCGGTCACTTCGATCGATTGAAGCGCTTCTACGCCCCCGATAGGTTCAGCTAAGAAATCAAGGATTCTGGTGGCGAAGGCGAAGCTCAGCACCACCATCCCGACCAGGACAATCAGCGCGCGGAAAAGATGCCGCCGCAGGTCTTCGAGATGATCGACCAGCAGCATGGGCTCCTCAAATGCCCGCACGATCACGTCCGTGGTGGGACTGTCTTCCGGCTCCTGATCCAGGAAAATGCGGAATTTGCGATAGGGCCAGAGGATGGCTCGAAAGGGCGCGGTGATGATTTTCCAGAGCCTGCTCGCCAGTCCGCGTAGTCGGCTACCCATTGGTCACTTTTCTTCGGGGGAGGGGGATTCGATAGGCGGGTCCGCGGTGAGCTCGGAGTCCTTCGGCTGGTCCGACTCGAGTTCTACGTCCTTGGGTGCATCCGCATTTGGTTGATCCGGGCTGGGGGCGTCCCCTTCTGGCTCGATAAGTTCCGGCTGGTCGGCCTCAAGATCGAAGTTCTTGATTTGATCTATGCCGGAGGTGACGCCTTCTTCCATTTCCCTCTTAACCTGTGCCAATTCCTCCAACGCGGCTTCTCTTGCCAGTCGATTGGGGAGGGCACGGATATTTCTCGAGGCCTCGCCCAGGTTTTGCCAGGCTTCGGATTTGTATAGCTGATTCAACAAGCGGCCCATTGAGCGGGCCGCCTTTCCAAGGTCTTTGGGCCCGACAGCGATGAGCGCGATCAGAAGGATGAATAACAATTCCAGCGGACCAATTCCCAGGATTTCCATGTTTGGGGACCTAAATCACTTTACAGCGGTTGGTTTCTTGGAATTCCTCCTACCGGCAAGTGTCCCGAGAACACCGTTGACAAACCGGGGAGCACTGTCTGAACCGAATCGTTTGGCGAGCTCTACGGCTTCGTTGATTGCAACCTTCAGCGGGGTTTCGCCCCAAATGAGGAGCTCCCAAATAGCTAGACGCAAAATGTTGCGATCGATGACCGCAAGTTCACTGATTGGCCACTCAGGAGCGCTTTCTGCAATCAGCAAATCGATCTCCTGCTCTGATTCCAATGTCCCATGCACGACCTGAATCATGAACTCCCTGGCCTCCGGAGACAAATCCTCGCCATAGCGAGCAACTACCTCTTCTTCAGGGTGGCCTACACTGTCGATCTCATACAGCGCCTGCAGCGCTAAGGACCGGGCGCGTCGGCGCTCACGTTTCATGTTCGAATTCGATTTCCTCGATATAGATGTCGACTCGCGTGACGTGCATGCCAACCATATCCTCTAGAGCACGCGCCACCTCGCGCTGAACCTTACGGCTCACCTTGCGCACCTCGACTCCGTAGTCGAGGGTCAGATACAGATCGGCCGCCACCGATTTGTCATCTAGCTCGATGCGCACGCCGTCGCCACCCCCTCGCCGAAACAGCCGGTTCACGCCGCCGGGAACCGGGGCCATTCCTGCTACGCCTGGAATTGAAAGGCTCGTAAGCTGAGCAATTCGAACCAGAACGCTTGGGGCAATAGTGGTTGTTCCCGGTGCACGGGGTTCATCTTTAGGTTCTTCGATTTTTGCCGTCTTGGTTTTCCCTTTAGCCATCATCCGAATCCGTTCTACTGCTCAGTGCATCACGATCCCGCCGTCCACTGCCAGCACGTGTCCGGTGATATAGGCCGC
>CAYZXF010000247.1:0-2152 GCA_964482355.1 uncultured Anaerolineaceae bacterium
GTTCACGCGCCGGCCGAAGTGCGCTGCATCGATTGCCACAGCGGGGAGGGCTTATTCGGTCGCTCGGTTTCACTACAGCAGGGAGCCTCGGATCTAGCGGCCTATGTCTCAGGCACCTACGCACAGCCGGCGATCACCACCAACCCGGTTGGGGAGGTTGGCTGCACGAAGTGCCACGACGCCCCCAGTTCGGTAGGTGTCTATGCACGGACGGAAGGCGGGGTCACCAGCTCCCATTATCACTTCCGCGAATATGCGGCGGAATGGCTCTCTCGCGAGCCGGACGTCCGCGGCAGCTGCGGGCAATGTCACACGGCTCACTCCCTCGACACGCTTGCCAATCAGGGCTTTGTGATCGACTTTGAACTTAACGCGGCATGCGAAGCGTGTCATGCTGCGCTATCGGGCTGGGTGCCTCCTACGCGATAGCGCATGTGAGCGCAACAAAAACGCCCGCGGCCGCGGGCGCCTATATATCTGGACAATTTCAGTATTAGTTGGAGCCGTACAGCTCGCGGTGTACCTTTGAAAGCGCTTGCACCTGCTTCTCAGCGTGATACGAGGAGCGCACCAGCGGCCCGCTCTCGACCCACCGGAAACCCATTTCCATCCCGAAGTCCTTTAGTTCAACAAATTCCTCTGGTCGATAGTAACGTTCGATAGGTAGATGTTTGAGGGTGGGCTGCAGGTATTGTCCGATGGTGAGGATATCAACTCCCCACTCGCGCAGGTCGCGCATGGTTTCTTTGATCTCTTCGGTCGTCTCGCCCAGCCCGACCATGATCCCGGACTTGGTCAGCACGTCCGGATCGAGCGCTCTGGCGTTGCGCAGGGTGGCCTCGGCCCACTCATATTGGTCCTGCGGCTGCACTACCTTAAACAGCCGGCGCACGGTCTCCACATTGTGATTCAGGATCTCCGGCCGCGCTTCCATGACAATCGCCAGCGCCGCTCGCGAGCCCTTGAAATCAGGAATAAGCACCTCGATCGAGCAGCCGGGCTGCAGTTGGCGGATCCTGCGGATGACCATCGCAAAGATCGGTGCGCCACCATCCGGGCGCTCGTCTCGGTTGACGCTGGTAATCACGGCGTGGCGTAGATCCATATCTTGAACCGCCCTTGCCACCCGTTCCGGCTCTAGCCAATCCAGGGTCTCCGGTCGGCCGGTCTTGATATCGCAAAAACCGCAGGAGCGCGTGCAGGTGTCTCCCATCAGCAGGAACGTGGCAGTGCCTGCTCCCCAACACTCGCCCAGGTTGGGGCAGCGGGCCTCTTCGCACACCGTATGCAGTCGCTTCGACCGCATCGTCTCGAGCACACGCTCATAGCTCTGTCCGCTAGGGGCGCGCACTTTGATCCACTCCGGCCGCCTCTCGGGCCGCTTTGGAAGTTCCTGGATCTCGACGTCAGGAATTACAGATGACATTGCGTGGCGATTCTACCGCGACCGTTCAACAAGTGTTCGTATCGCATCGTACTACTATCCGATGATTCGCCAATCGTTTGCTGATTGACATAAGTGTGGCCGGAGGATGCGGCTGGTGGTCGCAGGCATACGAGCAGGAAGCATCCCGAAAGTCGATGGCATGTTCCAAGCTTGAGCGTGCAACGTTTAGAGCGGCGCGGAAACACCCCCGCCGTCGAACATCAAGGCATGTCCATGGACGAAGCTGGCTGCAGGGGAGGCCAGCCAGGCGATGGTCTTCCCGTACTCATCCAATTCCCCCATTCGCCCGAGCGGAATCGCTGACGTTCGCTTCTGTATTTCTTCTTCCACCGATGTCTGGTTAGCCTCAGCTGCGTCTTTCACCAATTGGTCCACTCTGTCCGTCCATGTGTAGGTCGGATTGATCGTATTGACACGAATTCCATGCGGCCCGAGTTCGTTGGCCAGCGATTTCATCAAACCGATTACGGCCATGCGCAATGAGTTGGAGGTGATCAACCGACTGACCGGATTTTTGACGGAGTAAGACTGAGTGGCCACAATACTGCCCGAGCCGCGTTCCAGCATGTGAGGGATCACCGCGTAACACTGGTAAAGCGTGCTCATGATCGTGGTCTGCACACCGGCTTCCCAATCTTCGATCGTGAGATCCATGAAGTCTCCGGGTGGCGGACCGGCGCTGTTGACGATCAGGATATCGATCTG
>CAYZXF010000248.1:0-5756 GCA_964482355.1 uncultured Anaerolineaceae bacterium
TGGGCTAGGAACATAGCCCGAAACATCGGCGCGCAACAGCGTGGGCGGCGTGCGGGTAACGACCGGCACACTGAGCACGGTGTCGAAGATCATCTGGTTGATCTCTTCGTACATAGCCTTGCGGGTTTCGAAGTCCGTCTCAGCGACCGCGGCTCTCAGCAGAGTAGCGATCTCCTCGTCCGGTGGCGCTCCGCCCCCTGCACCGTCATTGTTGAATGCGGTGTCGGCGCCGCAGAAGAACACACACAGGAAGTTGTCTGGGTCGCCGTTGTCGCCGACCCAACCCAGCATGAAGATGTCGTGCTTAGTGCCGTCGGTCTGGATATCATCCAGATAAGGTGAAGGCCATGCCGGCGATTGGATTTCGGAGTTGAGGCCAACCGCAGCAAGTTGAGCCTGAATCAGCTCGCCGATAGCGGCCGGATCAGGATAGTAAGCCCTGGAAACCGGCATCACGTAGAAGATCACCGGATCCGGAATCTCGACACCATCGGCTACGGCCTTAGCAAGTAGCTCCATAGCCAGATCGGGGTCATAAGCACGATCCACGATGCTACTGTTGTAGCCCCACAGACTCTCCGGCTCAAACTGGCTTGCCGGTACGGCGTCACCGGGATAGATGGCATCGATGATCGCCTGCTTATCGATAGCATGCGAGATCGCGGTGCGGACGTCCAGGTTCTGTAGCCATTCTTTGGCCAGATTCAGGCCGAGATAGCCCACGTTCAGGCCAGGGTTGTATGCGACCTGGAGATTCGGGTCGCTCTTGGCAGCCTCGATGTCATCGGGGCTCGGGCTGGCCCACATGCTCAGAACATCAATGTCCCCCGCCTGCAGAGCCAGGAAAGCGGCCGAAGTATCGGGGATCACCTGATAGATGACCTTATCCGGGGTCGCTGCATCTCCCCAGTAGTCATCGTAGCGTGCCAGCGTGATGTGGTCTTCCTGCACCCACTCTTCAACCATCAACGGGCCGGTTCCAATTGCCAGACCTTCAGCAGTCCCGTAGGTATCCCCTTGTTCCCTGACGGCCGTTGGGCTGGCGAAGCGGAAGTTCTCCATGGTCAGCGTATTGAGCAGGCTGGCGTTTGGTTGATTCAGCGTGAGCTTGACGGTAAAGTCATCGATCTTCTCGATGTTCTGGACTATGCTGGTCTCTTCACCCTTGAAGCCCTGGAACATGTAGCCCCAGTAGATGAAACTGTCTGCTCCCTGGTTGTACTCGTTATCGAGATCCCACCAACGCTCGAAGTTGAAGACCACTGCATCCGCATCGAAGTCCGTTCCATCATGGAATTTCACGCCTTCGCACAGATTGAAGGTCCACTCGAGCTTATCGGCAGAGACGTCCCACGAGGTGGCCAGCGCAGGGATGGTTTCCGTTGTGCCGGGGTTGAAGCCGATCAGGCCTTCGTAGATGTGGCTGGCAGGCGCCAGGCTGTTTGCGCTGGTCTGGTTCGCCGGATCAAGCGTGCCAGCATCCGCCGATTGGGCGAAGACTATGACCACTTCCTCGGCCGGCTCGGCCTCCTGACAAGCAGCGAGCGTAAATGAGGCGACAACAAGCAGCCCCACTGCATAAAGTAAATTACGGCGTTTCACTGTGTACTCCTCCTAGGGTTTCGGTTGTGTTTGTAAACGCTAATTTTCGTAGCATTGATAGCATCGATATCCTCGATTCACCTCCCTCCCCAAGTCGTGGGGCGTGTTCTCGAGACGCAAAGAAGCCATAACCCAAGCATAATCTTGTGATCAGATTGTGGTGGAGGCTCCGGCGTCCAAATGGTTACAGATTGTATCTGGTAGATACGTGACCGTCAACGACCGTGTTTCTAACCCGGCTCATATGGAATACGGCTTGTAGAATATGTTGTAATCCGTGTTGAAAACATGAACTCCTTACTGGAAATCCGCGATCTTGTGGTTGAGTACGAGAACAAACGTGAGCGCGTTCGCGCCCTGAGGGGCGCCGAGCTATCCGTGCGCCCGGGGGAAATTTATGGGCTGGTCGGTGAATCAGGCAGCGGAAAGACCACGCTGGCGCTGGCCATTTTGGACTTGGTCGAGCCGCCGGGGGAAATATTGAGTGGGGAAGTGATCTTCGAGGGCGCCTCCCTGCTTGCGATGCCGGAGGATAAGCTCGACCTGATACGGGGCAGCCAGATTGGGATGGTGTTCCAGAACGCGGCTTCGAGCCTCAATCCCACGTTCACGATCGGCTATCAAGTTGCCGAGGTGATTCAAGTCCACCGTGACCTGCGCAGACCCCAGGCGAAACAAGCGGCGGAGAACTGGCTGGAGCAAGTTGGGCTGCCGGGCCTGGCTGGAGCGTATCCCCATCAGCTGTCGGGGGGACAAGCCCAGCGCGCGATGATCGCCATTGCGCTCGCTCCGGGTCCGAAGCTGTTGATAGCAGATGAGCCCACTTCTTCCCTGGATATGACCTTGCAATCTCAAATCCTGCATCTGATTCGGCAGTTGACAGTTGAACAGGGCACGGCCGTGATGCTTATCACTCATGATCTTGGCGTAATTGCCAATATGGCGGAGCGGGTGGGCGTGATGTACAAGGGGCAGGTAGTCGAAGAGGTGCCTGTTCGTCAGCTGTTTGCCGAGCCCGCGCACCCATTCTCACAACAACTCATTGCGTCAATCGAGCTAACCGATCGGAGCAAAGACGTCCGTCCTAGCTGAGCGCGCTCCATAAAAACGGCGCGAGCCCTGCTCCTGCGATCGACGCCACCAGGTTGACCTGGTCGTTGCCAAGCCAGCCCCATCCGCTTACAAGCTCCGTGGCAGTTCCGCAGGTGTGTGTGGGATGTTGCTCTGTCAGGTGATCACAATTTGGGCACCGATACTGCGCCTGCACCGTGGCTCCGAGCAAGCTGTCCAGGAAGCTCGCCAGCAGACCTGCCGCTCCCGCGGCGTAGAGCAGCTCGATATTTCCGGCCAAAAGTGAAGCCACCAGGCCGATCAACAGGGCTCCCGCCAGCGCGGCGGCGCTCCCCAGTGGGCTGACTGCTCCGGAGGTTCCAGCTTCAACCGCGCGCAGGTTGGTAATCAGTCGAGGACGAGCTCGCGCGAGCACCCCGATCTCGGTTGCCCATGTGTCGGCATTCGAGGCTGACAGAGCCCCGGTCACGCCCACAAGCCATAGGCTCTGGCCGGTGAGTCCGTATCCCACGGCCAGCAAAGCGGGCACTGCGCCATTCGCCAGCACCTGCCACTCATCTCGCTTCCCGCTTTTCGCGGATCGCTCGGCCAACGACTGCTTTCGCTCTGAACCCTGCCTACTCAGCAAACTCGATGAGATGAAGAAAGTGAGCAGGAGCATGGAGGGCGCCAATCCGCCGATCCCAAAAGTGAGTGTGCCGACAATGGCGGCGGCGATTGCTCCGCCGCTCGTTAGCATTGAAGCGCGGCGAGCTCCAAGCGCGACAGCCCCTGCCAATAGTAGGCCCAACGCGAGCTGAGGCCAGGTACCTATATCGAAAGAAGCTTCCATGTTGCCCCGGACAACAAAGCGCCGGCAATGATTGCCGTGCCCCAGAGCGCATAGGCCACGGGGTGATCCGAATCATTGCCGAAGAACCAGGCGCCCAGTACCAGATCCGCGATCCAGATCAGACCGGCGATCATAGGGAGCAGAAGCAGCCTTCCGGGAGGCGCCAGCGGGGTCGGCTGGCCGGTTGGCCCAAATCCGAAAGGTACCAATTCCGGAAGCGAAGGAGCCGTGATGACCAGGGCTCCCAGCAATAGGAGTGGGATGAGCAGGCCGGCCAGGATCAAGCTCCGAGCCAATCGATCCTTCCACACCCGGGCCACGAGGAAGTCCGCCCTGACAGATTGCTCAGGAATGGACTCCAGAGAGCCCATTCGGGAAGCGCTGAGTATGGCGGCCTGGAATGATTCAGAATCCGGCGGGGAGATCGCTAGTGCGCGGCCGGAGGTCGTACGGATCACCAACAATGGTTTGGTGGTGGTGAAGAAGTCGACCTCACCGCCCTTCGACCGGCCAACCATGCATCCGGGCCACCAGATACCGACCCTCGGTCTTCGTGGATCTCCCTCGGAGACCGCGTCGGGTTCGTGAGGAGGGCTCACCTCCGAGATCAGGTCCAGAGGAATTTGCTCGTAGGACATGCCCCACCGCACATACAAGCCATCGCGATCAACTCTGTACCGCGCGGTAACCAGACCATAAAGCCGGTTGATCACCAGCAAGAGCAATGGCAGTGCCAGCAGGAGCAAGCCGATCCATACCAGGCTAATCGGCGATATTAATCCCTGGCCCAGTTGGGCGATGCTGACCGCGATAGCGGCCATCAGGAGCGCTAGAAACAGCGATCCCAGAGCGATCCCAAGCGTTCGGCGCGGTGTGAAATTCATTTAGGGCCTATGCTTTGTTGCATTCCGCAACAAAGCATAACCCGATCGGGTGGGACTCATCCGTGAATCATCAGACCCCCGCTTGTTCACGGGGGTCTGTGTTGTTGAGCTGTGCGAGGCGGTGTTATCTAACTAACCGCTACGGATTCGCTCTGGTAAACCGCCTCGACCCAATGTGTGTATTTAGCATGCTTGCCGCGAACGATATCCTCATAAATCTCACGCAACTGCTTGGTAACCGGGCCCATCTTGCCGGTTCCGATATCTCGGAAATCCACTCTGGTGACGGCAGTGATCTTAGCCGCGGTGCCGGTCAGAAACAGCTCATCGGCCAAGAAAACCTCGGTACGGTCGATCGAGCGCTCAACGACTTCCATGCCAAGCTCTTCTCTCGCAAGCTCCATAACGGTGCGCCGCGTGATGCCTTCCAGGATGTTATCGGTTACGGGCGGCGTAATAAGCTCGCCGTTCCGGAGCATGAAAACGTTCTCGGCGCTGCCTTCGGCCAGATGGCCGTCGTTGTTGAGTACGAGCGCTTCGTCGAAGCCAGCACGTATGGCATCAGTTTTCACGAAGGCCGTATTAACGTACGCTCCGCTGATTTTTCCTCTTGCTGGCATGACATTATCGTCGATCCTGCGCCAGGAAGAGAATGTCACGTGAGCCGAATCATCGTTATCCACATATTTGCGGAAAGGCACGGCGACGATGCTGATCTCATCGTTCAGGTCATGAAGTCTGACCCCGATGATCTCGTCCGACTTGTACAGCAGCGGTCGAACGTAGCAGTCTTCCTTTAAGCCTTCTCTGCGAAGCAACTCGAAGGTGATGTCTCTCAATCCTTCGGTTGTGTAGGTGTTTTCTGAGCAGAGCAGCTTGCCGGAGTTCAGCAATCTCTCGAAGTGATCCAGGGGACGAAAAACAAAGAGCTGTTCCTGCTCATCATTCCAATAGCCACGAAGGCCGCCAAAGGCCGCAGTCCCGTAGTTAAGCGCGTGCGTCAGCACGCCAACCTTGGCCTCGGAATACGGAACGATCGCGCCTTCGAAATACGCGTATTCGGGTAGGGTCACTTTAGGGTTGCCTCCTGCCAGGCCCATGGGCTCCACGGATAAGGGACTTGAGCAGTCTATGCAATCCTATGACTGCTCTCGGAGACAGAATTGCCCGCGGAGAGAACGCGGGCATTGGGTCCAACGATTTGATTATATCGTGCGCAATCCGTCACTCGGGGAAGGCCGGCTTAATTTGCCGAGGGTTCGGCCTTGGTGTGATCATCAACGCTTCTTACGCCCGCTACCTGGCTCGCTAGTTCTACCGCGGCCGCGCTCAAAGCCTCGTCTTTCAGGCTTGCCACCAGGGTCACT
>CAYZXF010000249.1:0-2563 GCA_964482355.1 uncultured Anaerolineaceae bacterium
TTTTGACTTTTCGGCCGATCCGTTCCTCAATGCTCGACACGAGCTGCTTCAACCGACGTGCGATTACATCATGATAGTCGTCCCCCACGGCGTAGGCGGCCACGCGCTCGGTCTTCTGCATATTAGGAAGATAGTTCGCCGCCACAACTAGAATCGATTCACATTCCGGCAGAATGTGTCGTGGATTTGCCCTGCGCTGGCGAGCCCGATCGGTTTCGAGGTAGGTCATTTCGCCGTGACGCCCCTCTTTCAGCCACTTTTCGTAGATCTCGAGATGTGGAGGAGGCTCGGGAGTGGTGATCCCCGCCCTGGAGAATCCAAGGCGCAGGGCTTCGGCCTTCACAAATGCGGTCAGCTCATGCAGCTCCGCTCGATCGAACCTTAGGGCCATGGGCAAATGTCCAAGTCAGGAACTAGCATACCTCAGGGTCTGAGAGCGTCCTTAGCAGCGATTTAACAGAATTCTTAGGCCATTGTGAAGCAGCGCACGATAGAATCCGCTTGTATCAGATGGAAAGCTAATCAAGGGATAGATTATGAGACGCAGAATCTGGATTCCAATACTGATCATCGGGGGCCTGGTTGCGGCATTCCTGGTTCTTCGCCCTGTCACCCCGGAATCTGAGGCAGCCACGGAGCGCACGGCCACGATCGAAAGCGGGCCGCTGCAGGTTTGGGTCACCGGAACGGGGAAAGTAGAACCAAGTGCCCAGGCAGCATTGTCCTTCAAGACGGTGGGCACGCTCGGCGAACTAGCGGTCGAGGTAGGCCAGATTGTCCAGGCCGGGCAGGTTTTGGCTTCGCTTGATCAAGGCTCTCTGGATCCGGAACTGCTTGTGGCAGAGGCCGACCTGATCGCGGCCGAGCAAGCCTTGGATGATCTCCTGGAGGGCTCCAGCGAAAAGCAACTTGCTCAATCAGTGATGGCATTCGCCCAAGCAAGGGACGATGTTCGGGCTGCGGAATACAAATGGAACAGTCAGCAGGAGGGCATGCGAGCGAATTCTGACACTATTCGTGGCGCGGAGGCCCGCTTGACGCTAGCGCAAGCCAACGCGGATCAGGCCGAAGCCGCCTACGATTCCCTCTCTGGCCGACCCTCCGACGATCTTGCGAAAGCCACGGCGCTCACTGATCTAGTCGCGGCACGCGCGGATCGAGATTCTGCGCTACGAAACGTAAATTGGTACACCGGCCACCCTACCGATATCCAGCAGGCAATTCTGGATTCTGAAGTTGCGCTGGCCCAAGCTAGCCTGATACAAGCGGAGCAAGACCTTGCAGATCTTAGGGCCGGGGCAGAATCCGACGCCGTTAGGTCCGCTGAGGCCCGCCTACGAGCAGTGCAGGCCATTGTTGATCAGGCGCGCTTGATCTCGCCTATTGAAGGCACTGTGATGTCGGTAAACCACGGCGTAGGAGACAGCATTATTCCCGGGGAGGTCGAGATTGTTATTGCCGATCTGGGCACGCTGCATATCGAAACGAGCGTGGATGAACTTGATGTCGGCGACGTAGTCATTGGTCAATCGGTTGAGATCACCTTGGATGCCCTTCCAGACCTGGTGCTTATGGGATCGGTTGCAGGCATTGATCTAGCGCCAGAAATTGGATCGACCAGCACACAATATCCGGTTCGTGTTGAGCTGGAGTCGCTTGATGAGCTGGTCCGGGTAGGAATGACTGCGGGATTGAGCATCCTGGTCGCCGACAATGACGATGTGGTGCTCATTCCAAATTGGGCCCTGGGCTTTGATCCAGAAACCGGGGAGATTATCGTATTCGTTGGCGATGGAGAAAATCGCGAACGACGGGTGATTGTGCTCGGGTTGCGCAACGACACGGTGAGCGAGGTGCTTTCAGGGCTCGTTCCGGGCGAAACTATCGGCGCCACGATTGAGGAGCGACGGAGCGGCAATGGAGGCCTTTTCTTCGGTGGCGGCTAGTCCCAGCGGACCAGTTATGGAAGTTAAGGACCTCACGCGCACCTACTTGCTTGGTGAAGTAGAAGTCAGGGCGCTTCGCGGGGTCTCGTTTGAGATCGAAGCGGGAGGTCTGATGGCTGTAATGGGTCCTTCCGGTTCGGGTAAATCGACTCTAATGAACTTGCTAGGTTGCCTGGACACCGCCGATTCCGGTAGCTACTTGCTCGAGGGTGAAGAGGTCGGTCAGCTAACTGATGACCAGCTGGCGCGGATCCGCAGCCGACGTCTCGGCTTTGTATTTCAAACCTTCAATCTGCTGGCACGAACGACTGCATTGGCCAATTGTGAGCTTCCCATGCTCTATGCCGGCGTGCCGAACGGCGAACGACGCGGGCGAGCGGAGCATGCGCTGGAAATCGTCGGGTTAGCGGATCGGATGGATCACCACCCCAACGAGCTCTCGGGGGGTCAGCAGCAGCGAGTGGCGATCGCACGTGCGCTGGTCAACAATCCGGCAATTATCTTCGCCGACGAGCCGACCGGGAACTTGGACAGTAAGTCAGGCATCGAGGTGATCTCAACCGATTGACCAATGACAACGTCGCCGACATCAAGTTCATCCACGCTCGTTTCGATAT
>CAYZXF010000250.1:0-1617 GCA_964482355.1 uncultured Anaerolineaceae bacterium
CGCGCCGTCGCGAAATATTCCTGAGTTATCTGGAGAGAGCCGAATTGAAGTTCACCAGGCCCGAAGGCGCCTACTATGTGCTGGTGGACATCGAAGAATTTGATCACGAAAGTGACACCGCATTTTGCGCGTGGCTGGCGAAAGAAGTCGGCGTCGCCGCCGTCCCTGGCTCGAGTTTCTTTCGAGAACCGGTCAATAATCTCATCCGTTTTCACTTTGCGAAGAGCGAAAGTACTCTTTCCGAGGCGGGCGAGCGGTTGCTACGATTGACACACTAGATCAAAAGCAGGGAGGGTGCCAGTGACGGCCGAAATAATCGATGGGAGCGATCTCGATCCCGAAGATGACGGGATGCGCGATCCAGCTGAAAAACAAACTGCCGATCGGCCTGTCGGCGCAAGCGGTGGAGAAAATAAGCAGGCCGGCCGCGAGCCCGGTCGAGTTGCGGACTCCGATCCGGACGAAGGCAGCATTGCATCTGAGCTGGCCTGGTTAGGACGTGGATTCTTCCAACCCCTGTACAGCCTGCAGTTTTACCGTGCCGCTCTGCAAAAATCGCTGATCGATGCGATTTTATTCTTCGCGGTCTTTGGCACGCTCCTGACGATCATCAGCACCGTTAACCTGAGCCGCAGCTTGAGCTCCGCTGCGGAGGACATCGGGCAGGCCTTTGCCAGCGGAGAGTTTCCAGAGATCACAATCGCGAATGGGCTCGCTACCGTTCGAGCAAGACAGCCGCTGATCCTGCTGGAAGGGGAAGGATCGATCGTCATTATCGACACCAGTGGGACGTATCAATCTATCGATACCGGCCGTTACTTTCAGGGATTTCTACTTACGCGAAACAGCCTTCATGTCTATGCGGATGGCGATTACCAGGTCGTTCAACTCGCCGATCTCAACAGCGCTTTTGGCAACCCGATCTTAATCAATCGAGAGACTGCGCTTGATCTTTGGAGCTCGTTTACCTCGATTTTTTCAGTTGCTGCATTCATTGGCATCGGTCTCTGGAACCTGGTAATTCGCATGATGTGGCTCGCTTTCCTGGCGGTCTTGGTTTGGGGCGGGCTGTCCGCCTTCAATTTGCGATCTGACTATGGGTCGGTTCTGACTGTAGGTATTTATGCGTTGGTGCCTGCCGTTTACCTCAGTTTCCTTCTCGGGCTGATCGGGATCGGCTTCTGCGGGGTTCAAACCGGGCTACTTCTGGTGATCTGGGTGGTCGTTGCCCGCATGGGGTTGAAGCCGCCTCCCTCTATATCCGCGCTGTAATAGGATAAGATTTCGACCCGCGAGGAGAGTGTCTCGATGGAGTATCGTCGGCTTGGAAGCTCAGGCTTGAAAGTTAGCGCTTTGTCTTTTGGGTCATGGGTAACGTTCTCTAATCAGCTAGATGCTGATCATGCGGTCGAAATTATGGACTCCGCGTATGACAGCGGAGTCAACTTTTTCGACAATGCCGAAGTGTACGCCCACGGGGAGGCCGAGAGAGTGATGGGGCGTGCGCTCGAGAAGCTTGCCTGGCCGCGTGACAGTTATCTGGTTTCGAGCAAGGTCATGTGGGGGAGTGTACAAGACCCCAAACCCACACAGGTCGGGTTGAGTCGCAAGCATGTT
>CAYZXF010000251.1:0-1581 GCA_964482355.1 uncultured Anaerolineaceae bacterium
AAACGTGGCAAAAGGCGATCGCGTCCCCATGGCGGGAATCCCGCATCATGCGGCGGAAAACTATCTCATGCGACTGATCGACAAGGGCTACCATGTGGCGATCTGTGAGCAGATAGGAGATGGGCCGGTGGACGGCCTATTCCCCAGGGAGGTCGTTCGAGTGGTCACGCCCGGCACCGTGCTGGAACCCGGCCTGCTGCCCAGCGATGCAAACAATTATCTGGCGGCGGTGGTGATGGAACGGACTGAAGTGGGAGTGGCGTACGTAGATGTCAGCACCGGTGAATTCGCGGCCACTCAAATCGAAGCACAGGACCCCATCAGCGCAATCCGGCAGGAATTGCACCGGTTGGCGCCTGCCGAAATTATCTATCCGGAATCTCTTTCGCTGGGTGACTCAATCGCAAGCCACCTCACTCCGCTTTCCGAATGGCATTTTTCCTCAGACTCCACCGAGGAGGACCTCAAAGCGCATCTGGGGGTCAGCCACCTCGATGGATATGGCTTGGACAGCATGCCGCTCGCGGTCAGAGCGGCTGGCGGAATCGTGCACTACTTAAAGGAAACCCAGGCCGCAGCGCTATCCCTGCTGACGAGTCTTTCGACCTACTCGACCGCAGATTTCATGGTGATGGATACGGCAACGCGCAGGAACCTTGAATTAACCCGCACCATTCGAACCGGCCAGGTAGAGGGCTCGCTGTTGGGCGTGCTTGATGCCTCCGTTTCCCCGATGGGTCGCCGGACGATCGGCCGCTGGGTCAATCGCCCGTTGATCGATCAATCCCGTATCCGCTCCCGATTGGCGCTGGTTCAGGAGCTCTTCGAAGATGGGCTACTACGATCCGAGCTGCAGAGTGAACTCAAGCGATTGCCGGATCTTGAGCGGATCACCAACCGAGCCGCGGCCGGTGTCGCTACACCACGGGATTTGGACGCGCTGCGACACGCTCTGAAATCGATCCCGAATCTAAAGCAAAGACTGGACAGCGAGCAGCTCGGTGAGCTCGGAAATCGGATTGACCTTTGCCGCGAGGTGCTGGACGAACTGGAGGCTGCTCTGGTGGATGATCCGCCCGCCACGCTCAACCAGATCGGGGTGTTCAAGAACGGCTACTCGGATGGGCTGGATGCCGTGCTCGAGGCTTCGCGAGCTGCGCGCGATTGGATCGCGGATCTCGAATCCAACGAGCGCGAGCGCACCGAAATAGGCAGCCTCAAGGTTGGTTACAACAAGGTCTTCGGCTATTACATCGAGGTCACCAAAGCCAACGCAGAACGGGTGCCAGAAAGCTACATCCGCAAGCAAACGTTGGTCAATGCGGAGCGCTATATCACGCCCGAAATGAAGGATTACGAAAGTCGCGTGCTATCGGCAGAAGAAGAAATACGCGGCCTCGAACGCGCACTGTTCAGCGCACTTTCTGCAAGAATCGGCGAAAGCGCAGCGCGGCTATTGGGAACCGCCCGGACGATCGGTGAGCTCGATGCACTCGTCGGATTGGCAGAAAAGGCTGCCACGCAGGGTTGGGTGCGACCGGAAGTCGTGGAAGGACAGGCTCTGGAGATTCGAGACGGTCG
>CAYZXF010000252.1:0-9422 GCA_964482355.1 uncultured Anaerolineaceae bacterium
GACCTCAATCGTGGGATTGCCTCGCGAATCAAGGACCTGCAGCGCCCTCAGTGATTTGATTTTCGTATCCATATGGTGCGGATTATAACCACGCTCGTCATTCGCCAAGAAAGCCATGAAAAGGAGCACATGTTAGAATCCGCCGGATGCCTACATATTTAGATTACGCGGCGACCACCCCACTGAACGGCAAGGCGCTTGATGAGATGCTCCCGTATTTAAGGGAGGATTTCGGCAATCCATCCTCCGTACATGGCTGGGGCCAGCGAGCTGAGTGGGCCGTGGAGCAAGCCAGAGAACGGATCGCAAGCGGGCTCGACTGCCTGCCTGAAGAGGTGATCTTTACTAGCGGCGGCTCAGAAAGCGATAACCTTGCGCTTCGAGGTGCAGCGCTTAGCGCGCAATCGGAAAGAGGCGCCACACATCTTCTCATCTCCCCGGTGGAACATGATGCGATCAGAATCACTGCCTACGAGCTTGCCACACTCCATGGATTCGAATTGGAATTACTCCCGGTCGACTCTCGTGGACGCGTCGATCCGGATGATCTTCGCAGCAAGATTCGATCAAATACAGCTGTGATATCGATTATTTACGGAAACAACGAGATCGGCACCGTGAATCCCATCCCGGAACTCGCAGTTGTCGCACGCGAGCGCGAGATTCCTTTTCACTCGGACGCCCTTCAGGCCACATGCCAGCTCCCAACTGGAGTTAAGCATCTAGGGATTGATCTGCTCTCGATCGGTGCGCACAAGTTTTACGGACCCAAGGGGGTCGGTGCGCTCTACGTTAAGGCCGGTACCCCGCTACAAGCGGTCCAAACCGGCGGCTCGCAGGAACAGGGTCTTCGAGCCGGCACACACAATGTGCCGCTTATCGTCGCGATGGCTCACGCCCACGAGATCGCCATCGCTCAGCTCGATTCCGACGCCGATCAATTCCGCTCACTCAGAGACAGAATTATCGCGGGTGTCGAAAGCAGTATTCCTGGCGCTCAACTAACCGGCCACCCGGAGCAACGCCTTCCAAACAACGCCTCGTTTGCGATGGAGGGCATTGACGGAAATTCTTTGCTCGCGGCGCTCGACCTGGAGGGCTTCGCCTGCTCTTCCGGATCGGCTTGCAAAACTGGAGATCCCGAACCATCAGAAGTGCTGCTGGCGCTGGGAATGGAACCGGAACTTGCGCTCGGCTCACTGAGGGTGACGGTTGGAAGACAGACAACCGATGACGAGGTACGCGAATTTCTGGATGTGGTGCAGGAGACGGTAGCCAGGCTTCGTTCGCAAGTGACGATCGCTCAGTGAACACTAAACGAACGATCGCGGTCGCGATGAGCGGCGGAGTGGACAGCTCCGTAGCGGCAGCCCTGCTCGCTGAATCTGGCGAGCAAGTATTTGGCTTGATGCTCAGGCTGTGGAGCGCGGGCCCGGAGCGGCCCAATCGATGCTGTTCCCCAAGAGATGTCAACAATGCGCGCAAGGTTGCTGGCCGGCTGGGCATTCCGTTCTACGTAATCGATGCCAAGGATGAGTTCAAGCATCGGGTCGTAGATGGTTTTATCGGTGGCTATGAGGCCGGTCTGACCCCTAATCCATGCCTGAGTTGCAACCGTGACATCCGATGGGGCTTGTTGTTAGAGCGAGCCTCAGCGCTCGGCGCTACGCATCTTGCAACCGGTCATTATGCACGCCTGCTGAACACAAACGGCCATTATCGCCTGCTTCGGGCTCGTGATCGCCGGAAGGATCAATCCTATGTGCTCAGCGTGCTCGGGCAAACCCAGCTTGCACATACCCTGTTTCCATTGGGAGAACTTGAGAAAGAGAGAGTACGTGAAATTGCCCACGATCAGGGCTTTGTGACCGCCGATCGGCCTGAGAGCCAGGACCTTTGTTTTCTAGGCGGCGACGACTATCGCAGTTTTCTGGCCGATCATGTAGTGGCCGCGCCGGGCGCAATCGAGGACAATCAGGGCAATCTGTTGGCCAATCACAGCGGTCTTTCGAACTTTACTATCGGGCAGCGCAAAGGCATCGGAATTTCAGGTCCGGAACCGTTGTATGTGATTGATAAGGACGTGGAGCGCAACACCCTGGTTGTGGGCCCGAAAGCCGCTCTGGGGCGCACCCAGTTTACTGTTCGTGAGCTGAACTGGGTACTTGGGGACTTCCCAATGGAAAGTGCGGAGCTATCGGTACAGGTACGCTATCGTTCCCCGGACGTACCTGCGCGCCTCAAACACCTGGAGCATAAAACCATTGTGGCAACGGATGAGCCTTTGAACAATGTCGCTCCCGGCCAGGCTGCAGTTTTCTATAGCGGAGAAGAGTGTTTGGGAGGCGGAATAATTTCACGATGACCGCACCAGGATTCTATTTCTCGCTACTGATTGCATCCGGCCTTGGATTGGTCTTTCATCTGATCCGCGGCGGCAGCCTGGGTCGATTGGTGCTCTATCTTGCAGCGGCGTGGATCGCATTCATGGCTGGTCATCTCGTTGCGGAATGGTTGGATTGGCACCTACTTCGGGTCGGCCCCATCAACCTTTTTGCCGCACTTTTGGCCGCTGTCATAGGATTGTCAGCCGCTACATTGCTGGCAGGCCCCGAGCGATCTCGACAGCGGATCAGCAAACGCAGGCGCAAAAGCTAGTATGCTATAATTCGCGCTCTGAGCGATAAAGTGGCCAACCCCCACGGCGAAGAAGAAGCTGCCTCCAGCAGCCCCAAGCAGATTGCACTAATCGCTGGAGGCGTTATTTTTGTAGTTGTCGTACTGATCTCGCTGGTCGTGGCCACCGTGGTAATGCTCAAGGATCCGGCGCAAACGGAGACGATTCGAGACATCGTCATAGTATTCTTGGCGGCCGAATCCGTAGTGTTTGGCCTGGTTCTTGTAATTCTAATTGTTCAGGTGGCCAGGCTCACGGCACTGATTGAGAACGAACTGCGTCCGATTCTCGAATCAACAAACGAGACGCTCGGCACGCTCAGAGGGACCACCCAATTTCTTAGTCGGAATATGGTGAGCCCTGTGATAAAAGTAAGCAGTACGGCTGCGGCAATAAGGCGAGCACTTGGCGCCTTCCGTGTTCGTCGCACCCGTTAATTAGGAGGAATACAATGGCTGACAACGATGATTTTGGCTCTTTTGTCTCTGGTTTCATGATCGGCGGACTGATCGGGGCTGCCGTGGCACTATTGCTGGCTCCGCAATCTGGCGAAGAGACGCGTTTGATGATCCGCGATAAGAGCATTGAACTGAAGGATCAAGTGGAAACTACAGCAACCGATGCGCGCGTCCGGGCAGAGGAACTTGCTCAGGACGCCAAGAACCGTGCCTCCGATGCCCAGAAGAGCGGGCAGGTCGTACTGGAACAGCAAAAATCTCGCATCGAAGATGCTCTCGAGGCGGGAAAGCAGGCTGCGAAGGACACCAAGGCGAAGCAAGACGGCGCGGAGAGCGAAACGGAGTCGAAGACCAAGTCCTGATTTCGCACGGTAGCGTAAGAAAAAACGAAGCCCCAGGCGACGTGCCAGGGGCTTTTTGTTTTGATGTCGAACCTCTTACCAGCTCACCTGGCCTGCTCCAGCTCTGCGATCGCGCCCGGGATGGCGGCCGCCACATCACGCGCTAAAACCGAGGCCGCCGTTCCAACCGCCTCAGCGGCAATCACCCCTGCTCGGGCGTGAATGTAACTGGCCAATTCGGCCGCTTCGTAAGCATCAACGCCCTGCGCGCGATACCCCACCAGTAGTCCGGCCAGGACGTCTCCTGTACCCGCGGTCGCCAGTGCGGCAGTCGCGATCGGGATCAGCGCAGAGCGCCCACCGGGATGGGCGATCACTGTGAACGCGCCTTTTAGAATCAGCACGCTCCCCCACTCCGATGCCTTGTCGATCGCCACCGAGTGCCGATTAGATTGAATTTCTCGAGTATCGTCGCCGGTAAGGGTGCTCATCTCGCCCGGATGAGGGGTCAGGACGGAACCCTCCGGCAGCAAAGCATCCCAACCCTCGATATCGGCCATGAGCTTCAGCGCGTCAGCGTCGACGACTATTGGAGGCAGATTCGATTTTGCATTCGGCAACGCAAACAGCGCCTCGACAAATTCAGCGGTCGAAGGCTCGAGACCCAGGCCGGGCCCTAGGAGCAATCCTTCCACGCTAGTCCACTCGCCAGCAAGCTGATCAACGTCCGAGGGCTTCAGGGCATCGCCAAGAGGCAACCATGTGCACTCGGGGATTTCTCCTGCGATCATGGCCTGGACTGGCGCAGGCGCTGCAATAGTCACTAACCCTGCGCCGGCCAAATATGCCGCTCGGCCGGCAAGCGCGGCCGCGCCCGGATAATTGATGGATCCGGCCACGATGAGTGCCCGGCCAAAGGTGCCTTTGTGAGCATCCGGTGGTCTTGACGGAAGAAGCGTTCGCATCGATTCAGCAGTAGCGACCTCTCGATCGATCGATGCCAACTCCTTCTGACTCGGCGATAAGCCAATATCTCCAAAAACCAGCTCGCCTACTCTATCCGCTCCCGGGAATTGAAATAGCCCCGGCTTGGCAGCCGCGAGGGTCACAGTAAGATCGGCCTGCAGGGTCTCCTCGGCAACTTGGCCCGTATCGCAGTCGAGTCCGGATGGGCAGTCGACGGCCACCACAAATGGCCTCGCAGTCGACCTCCTGACCGCCTTCAGCACTTCTTTGGCGGTCCCCCTCAATGGCAGCTGGATTCCCGTGCCGAGGACTGCGTCAATAACAATGTCGGCACGCCCCAGCTGCAGATCGAGCACCCGGTTCCTCTGGTCCTCTTCGGCGTTGGCGATCAGGAGCCCGAATTCGTTCAGCGCGGTCAAATGCGGATCTTCCGCTGGACGCTCCTTTGTGAGGTAGATCGCGACCGCTGCTCCCGCTTCCGCCAGCAAGCGCGCCGCAACCAGTCCATCTCCGCCATTGTTTCCAGTGCCGGCGAGTACCAGAATGTGCTTGCCAGAAAGTTCCGGAATCTTGGCAAGCAACGCGTCCGCTACGGATTTTCCTGCCTGCTCCATCATCTGGGCATAGGTGTGCCCTGCGGCGTTAGCCGCCTTTTCAATTTGAACCATCTGTTCAACTGTGACGATCTTCACCAATTTCGCATCCTCAGAACGAGCTAATTCTCTGCCAGCAAGCTTCTCGCACCCCACCAGCACTAGCGGCTATGCGCGCGGTCCCACCGCCCAACCCGGATTATCTGCTATGCCCAAATGCATGTCAACGAGCGGCATGAGCATCTTCCGATTGTTGACATCGATCGCCGCAATCATTAGACTCTGCCGCCCATGATCATGCGCGAACGATTGGAAGAGCTCGAAGCCGAGGCCCTTGCTCCTTATGGGCATCGGAGCCGCGATTCGCGCGGCCGGAAGTATTCGGAGGACGAGCCTCACTATCGCACCGCGTTTCAACGTGACCGGGATCGGATCCTTCACACCACCGCCTTCAGGAGACTGGAATACAAGACCCAAGTCTTCGTCGTAACCGAAGGCGACTACTATCGGACCCGCCTTACGCACACCTTGGAAGTCGCGCAGATCGGCCGTACGTTTGCACGAGCGCTGGGCGGCAACGAGGATTTGGTCGAGGCCATTTCGTTGGCTCACGATCTCGGCCACCCCCCGTTCGGACACTCTGGCGAAGCTACGCTGGGGCGGCTGATGGCCGAGCATGGCGGCTTCGACCACAACAAGCAATCGCTGCGCATTGTTACCGAGCTCGAACGCCGTTATCCAGATTTTGCGGGGCTCAATCTCACCTGGGAAGTGCGGGAGGGAATCGTCAAACATGAGACCGAGTACGACGTCTCAGATGCTAAAGACTATGAGCCTGAGAAACGGGGGCACCTCGAAGCTCAAATCGCTAATGTAGCTGACGAGCTGGCTTATACCGCCCACGATCTTGACGACGGGCTGCGATCGAATCTCATCTCTATCGGTCAGCTTCAGGGACTCACACTGTGGGAGATGCTCCGCAAAAGCATCGATTGGACCACAGATGAGTTAGATGAGCTTACGCGCCATCGATTGATCCGGCGGCTGATCGGCCTGGAAGTTTCCGCCCTGCTGGAATCTACCCAGCAGAGAATCGCGGCCGCTGATCTCCAATCGGTGGAAGCTCTGCAGATGCTAGATCACAACGTCGTCGGCTTCTCGGACGATTACGTCACCATGAACCAGCAGTTGAAGTCCTTCCTTTTTGCCAACATGTATCAACACTACCGCGTCGTCCGCATGCAGACCAAGGCCGAACGCTTCATCGAGGAGCTTTTCAACGCCTACGTCGAGAAACCCGAGATCCTACCGAAAGAGGTTCAAGCTCGAGCACAAACCCGCGAGTTCTATCGCACGATATGCGATTACCTTGCTGGGATGACAGACCGCTTCGCACTGAAGGAATACAGCAAGCTCTTCGATCCTGCTACACTGCCATAATTCTATGAAAGATGAACTGTATCTGACCCCCGAAGGGGCAGACAAACTCCGTAAGGAACTTGAGGAACTGAAAGGGCCGCGCCGGACGGAGCTGGCGGCTCGGCTCAAGCATGCGGTAAGCCAGGGGGACTTGTCTGAGAACGCCGACTATATTTCTGCCAAGGAGGATCAAGCATTTCTCGAGGGACGAATCCAGGAGCTTGATATTATTCTCAAGGATGCGACGGTCGTTGACCCTGGTGCACGCTCGGACAACGTGATGGTGGGAAGTACGGTCGTAATTCAGAACGAGGGCAATGCAGAAGAGACCTTTTACATCGTTGGGGAGAAAGAAGCCGACCCGCGAAATGGCAAGATTTCGCACAAATCACCGATTGGTAAGTCGTTAATGGGAAAAGGCGTCGGGGATATTGCTGTAGCTGAGACACCCGGCGGCGAGCTGGAGTTTAAAATACTGAGCCTGAGCTAACTGGCAATATATCGCAAACGAAAAGAGCTCGCCGCCGGCGAGCTCTTTGATTTCCACTAAAAGTTTCAGCCGATTAGGATTAGGCTGGCGCCTCTCGAGACCAAGCTCGGAGCTCAATGGTCAATCGCTCAAAGAAGCTTTGAGAAGGTAGAGCGCTCTCCCCATATGTCATGTCCACGATGCGAGCCTCTACTTCAAGCGATGCAGTTTGCAGCGAAATCACGGAACCAGATTCCGCTACGATTGGATCTCCCTTGGCTGAAAGCCGATTGCGAGTCTCAGCATCATTGTGCGCGTAGTTGCTCATCACGACCTTGGTAACGGTCTGAATATCGTTCTTATCGAACAACCACACTTCGAATGCCGATACCTTGTTAGGCTCGCCAGCTCCAATGAGATCCCCAATTCCTACGCCGCACTCACCAAGGAAATCCCCGGTCGGGCTCTCAATGCTGAACGAATCGTCGTAGTCATCATCTCCCAATGCATAAATGGTTCTGAATGTGGCAAGGCTATCGTCGCCAGCCGCCTCGGCCTCGAATGGCTGCGGCGCCTGCTCGGCTGGCGGCTCGAATGAAGCATCTGCATCCTGTATGGCAGGATCCGATCCAGGTTCCATCACGTCCGGAGCCACAATACCCGCCTCATCATCACGACCACGCGCTCTCAGGACCAAGACCACTGCAAGCACAAGCCCGATAAGCACCGTTGCTCCGCATATCGGGATAATCAAGCCGGAGATCTGACTCAGGGCCGATCCATCGGTCTCCTCAGCTTCACTACTTTGCTCATCGATTTCAATGACTGCGTGAAAACTTTGAATGGCGTCCGGGCTCAATTCTTGAGGGTCCTCAGACACAACAACCAGCGTGACGCTTCCGTTCTCGCCGAGCGCCTGAAACCGTATCAAGGCCAGTTCAGCATCCCGGTTCACGGAATGTGAGTCGATGGCCATCCGCAGGTAGTCTTCCTGGAGATCCGCTCTCAACTGTTGGGGCTCTCCGTCAACCCATTGAACCGGGTTGATTACCCAGGCGTAGACCATGCCGATAGCCACGCCAATGATCACTGCCACAAGCGGCAATACCCATTTTCGATTAGTAAACTCTGAGATCGATTCCATAGTTACCCTCTTCCCCGGACCCTTCTGGAACCCTGCAAAAAGCCGGCGAATTCTAGTCTGATCGCAAGGCGAAGGCAAACTAAGGGTTGCACAAACTATGCCAGATCTGCTTGTTTCTCGTGGATTTCGTCATGTTCGTAGACGTTTTCGCACTTGGTGCATTGCAAATGATTGCGGTTCTGGTGCACCAGCAGGCCGCCGCAATTTGGGCATGGAGTAGGTTCGGGCCGCTTCCAGGAAGTAAATTCGCACTCAGGGTAGTTGGAGCACCCATAGAATGTGCGCCCCTTACGGGTGCGCCGTTCGACGAGATCTCCACCGTCAAGGGGACATAACACGCCAATTTTCTCAAGCCACGGCTCGGTATGGCGGCATTCTGGAAAATTAGAGCAGCCGATGAACTTACCGTATCGACCGTGACGAATCACCAGCGGATGGCCGCTCTCCGGGCACATTCGGCCAATTGGCTCCGGTTCGAGTTTCATCTCAGGCATGAGCTCTCGCGCCCGCTCCAGTTGGACTGCGAATGGCTCGTAAAACTCACGCACGACTTCCACCCAGGCGCGGTCGCCCTCTGCCACTTCATCCAGCTCCTCTTCCATCCGAGCGGTAAACCCAAGATCTACAATGTTGGGGAAATGCTCGACCAACAGATCGTTTACGGTCATTCCGATTTCGGTCGGTGTCATGCGTCTCTGTTCACGCTCCACATATCCGCGTCGTTGAAGAGTGCTCAGGATCGGGGCGTACGTCGATGGCCTTCCAATTCCATTCTCTTCGAGCGTCTTTATCAAGCTGGCATCGCTGTAGCGCGGCGGCGGCTGCGTGAAGTGCTGCTCTGGGTAGAGCTCTAATAGTTGTAACGGGTCGTCCTTCACGAGTGCGGGAAGCCGATCCAGGCTGATTGACTTCTCAGGTTCTTTGGATTTCCGATCGGCCATGGCTGCCAGGAAACCTTCGAACTTCAGGGTAGAAGCATTGACCCGGAAGCAGTACTCATGAGCATCGGAGATTCCAACTGCTTCGATGGACAATGTATCGTATTCGGCCGGCTTCATTTGAGAGGCAATGAACCGGCGCCAAACCAATTGATAAAGCTTGAATTGATCGTTAGATAAGAAATCCTTTATCGAATCGGGAGTTCTGCTGACTGACGTCGGGCGAACGGCCTCATGTGCTTCCTGTGCTCGCCGCGAACGAGTTTTGTAGGTTGGCGACTCCTCCGGCAGATGCTCCTCGCCAAATAGATCGCGAATCACCTTCCTTGCCTCGCTTTGCGCCGACTTTGCTACCTGTGTCGAATCGGTTCGCATGTACGTAATCAGACCGGTAGGCTCATGACTGTTGAGATCAAT
>CAYZXF010000253.1:0-2276 GCA_964482355.1 uncultured Anaerolineaceae bacterium
AGCCTCAGCATCGAGGATGACATTCATGGCGGGTCATGCCATTCGCGGGGCGGTCGAAGCCGCGATGGTGAAATGGCAGGACGAAGATCGTCCAGCGATCGCCAAGTATCAGTACAAGCCGCCTCCCACCACGCCATACGATCCCGAGACCGGCCACTCGGATCCGAACTTTGCCTATGGCTATGTGGCCGAAGCCGCGACCGTGGAAATCGATACCGAGACCGGCGCGGTCCGTATCCTGGAAGTGATCTGCGCGGATGATGTCGGCCGGGTGGTCAACCCACAAGGAGTGCGTGGCCAGATCGAGGGTGGCGTCGTTCAGGCGGCCGGTTATGCGATTTTGGAGAACTTTCAACAGGAGGGCGGTCAGGTCCAGACCGGGCTGATGTCGACCTACCTGATCCCCGGCATCCTGGACATTCCCGACAAGGTGCAATCGGTCATACTGGAATTTCCGGATCCCGGCGGCCCGTGGGGGGTGCGCGGAATGGCCGAAATGCCATTTATTCCGCTCACGCCGGCGGTCACGGCCGCAATACATGATGCGATCGGCGTCTGGTACGACGAGTTCCCGCTTACTCCAGAGCGAGTGCTGTGGGGAATTCAGGCCTCCGCTTCCGATTGAGGATATTTTTCCGTTCCGTACCAACCTGCGATGAAACTCCAACATTGGTGCGCGCGGAAGGCGACCAGGCCCGAATGACGCAATTACCGCAACTGATTATTATGCGCGACCCTCAGCGGCTCGGGATTTGGCCAGCATGAGTCAATCTCCTCCCTTGGTCTTATTGCGCGGTGGCGGAGACTTGGCGACCGGAGTAGCCGCTCGGCTTTGGCGCAGCGGCTTTCATGTAGTGGTCGCTGAGAGAGAGCAGCCGCTTGCGGTGCGACGGCTGGTATCGCTGGCCGGAGCGGTTTTCGAGGGGGAAGTGATCGTCGAAGATCTCCGCGGCCGCAGAGCTGAGCAAGCGAGCGCGGTCACCGAGATTCTGGGCCAGGGAGCCATCCCGGTGCTGGTCGACTCCACTGCGGAGAGCCGGCATGCGTTGGGACCTACGGCCATTGTCGACGCCCGCATGACGAAGTCCGCACCTTCCTTGCTATTGAATTCAGCCTCGATGATGCTCGGGCTAGGGCCCGGATTCACCGCGGGCAAAGATGTGCATGCGGTCGTGGAAACCAAGCGTGGCCATCTGCTGGGACGTGTCTATTGGGAAGGATCTGCGCAACCTGACACTGGAGTGGCCGATCTGGTCAACGGTAAGGATGTCGAGCGTGTACTGCGCGCTCCGGCAGACGGAAGGTTTGAGCCAATTGCCAAGATTGGGAGCCTGGTGGCCTCCGGCGTTCAGTTGGCCGAAATCAATGGCGTGCAAATCGTCGCGCCTTTCGACGGGGCATTGCGGGGACTGATGCACGGTGGCATTGAAGTTCGCGCGGGAACCAAGGTCGGTGACATCGATCCGCGAGGCGATTTAAGCGTGTGCAGCCTAATCTCCGACAAGTCGCTTGCCGTCGGAGGAGGCGTCTTAGAAGCTCTGCTCAGTAAGCGCTCGATCAGAGAGCAGCTCGCTGAGTCTTCCGCATAGGTGGGGTTATGAATCAAATGGATGCCCTTGTGGGTACCAGTTAGGCAAAGGGGTTCGCCCTGAAGAGCCAACCTCGAATCTTGTGAAAGCCCTCCAAATATGCAGCTAAGCAAGGCGCTTCGCCTCAAACCGGGCCTGACGGTCGCATTCGTAGGTGCCGGAGGAAAAACAAGCGCCATCCGCCGCCTGGTGGAGGAGATCGTCGGCGACCAGAGCAATGAAATTCGATCCGTCTTGATCACTACCACCACTCGCCTCGCCCGTGAACAAAAAGATCTGGCCGCCCATCATATCGTCGACCCTTTAGAAGATCAGATCGAAGAACTGCCCGTATCGTTAGCTCAATTCCGGTCTGTGCTCGTTACCGGTCCAGAATTGAAAGGCAAGTGGATTCCGCCTACGTCCGATGTGCTCGAAGAACTCCCTCGCATTGCAGCCGAGCGAGGTGCTCTCCTTGTGATCGAGGCCGATGGCGCTCGCGGGCGTAGTCTGAAGGCGCCGGATAAACATGAGCCGGTGATTCCAGATTTTGTGGACCTTGTGGTGCCGATGGCTGGGCTGGATGTCCTGGGTCAGGCGATCGAGTCTGAGGTTGTGCACCGCCCTGAGCTCGTCGCGGCTTCTTTAAAAGCTCGGCAGAACTCGGTGATTGGGCCTGCGGAGCTGGCAGCTCTCCTGGCAGCGCGA
>CAYZXF010000254.1:0-5610 GCA_964482355.1 uncultured Anaerolineaceae bacterium
GGCAATAGCCTGGGTTGCCCGGTCGGATTGGAGCCCCTCAGCGACCAGTACTCCAAATCGCTCTACGTTGAAAATGCTGTGAGTGGCCCAGAGTGATATATTGGCGGCCGCGAGCAATATGCATCCTGCGACAATCGCAAGAACTACGGATCGTTTCGACATCCTATTCCCTTTCTGTCTTTCCACTGTGCTCAGTTACTGAGCACTCCGGAGAATCACTGAAAGCCTTGGCTGGAGCATTTAGCAGCCTTCCAGGTAAATGCGCCTAACGAGTATCCAGCCTACTAGGCGCTCGTTCCCACAGGAAATCGAAGAACCGCTGGTATTGGTCGGCCGCCCCGGGATCGCCAACTCCCAGGCTGTACTCGCTCAGTCCTTGCCCCTCGCCGTACGCGCTCCAGTGCAAATTCTGACTGCCAACGATCACAAACTCACCATCGATCATGGCGCTCTTAGAGTGCAGCAAATCGTCGAGCATCCGGATCTCTACTCGGCGCAAAAGCCCTCGCTCGGCAGCTTCCTTGTTCATGATCTCCATCGCAATCACGTTCTCAACACTCTGAATAGGGTAGGGCGTGAGCAGGATCCGCAGCTTTGCGCCGTTTTCAGCCGCGTCCATCAACGCTTCCATATAAGGCAGCGCCTGGCCGAAGTCGCACACGTCAAAAAAGTGGTTGAGGTTGCAAATAAGCGGCATGCTGAACATGGCTTGTGCAAGGTCGATGCTTTCTTCAGCAGATAGATAAGCTGCCAGCAGTTGCTGGTCCGCCTCGTTGTAGACTTGATTTCTGAACATCGAGAAGACGATGGCCTCGTCGTTGGTCGGTGAGTAGCGCATAACCTCCGGCACGTGGTCCGGGACGCCAAACGAATCGATACAAGTAGTACGAAGCTCGACCTCGCTTACCGTCAGATCCGGACAGTGGCGAAGAATTGCACCTGTCCAGAGCTGGTCATAAACGGTCCGGGAGTGCTGCGCGATCGGACCGGTGACCACGATCCCGGTATCTGTATCATTCTTGCCTTTGCCAGAGCGATGCAGCTTGGAAAGTGGCTTGTACTCATGGTTGAAGCCCGAAGCCACTACCTGCTCGCCGTCGAGCACCAGAGTCTTGACGTGGCTGTGCGGCCACCGTCCGGCAAAATTTCCGACCTCCAGCTTCCAACCAATCTCCGGATCCACCATCTTCTCGAGGCCGGCCTCTTTGAGGTCGTTGATCACATACCAAAGCCCAGCGTCCATCTCAAGCTGTTCGAAGCTGGGAGAGGGCGAGTTACCCAGCATGATCCTCACCAGCATGCCGCGTGGGTAGTCTTCCGGATTGGCTTTCACTTTGTCGTAGAGCCTTGCAACACCCCGCGCAAGAACGGCGCCCGGGCTGTCCTTGTTCACTGCTTTTTCATAGGCCATGGTGGTGAACAGGGCCTCATACCGGATATCCTGAAGCAGTCTTGCGTAGTCATCATAGGCGCCGGCTGGGGTTACTTGATTGTCGGTAAACACCGGGTTAGATACTGGGGTGAATATCATCGCGTCGTACCGGTTCAAGCAGAAGGGGACCACATCGCCTTCCGGCCGGAACCCACCAAGGCTAGCCACCTGATACATATCGGCTTCAGTGCCTGTGAGTTCGCTCGGATCGCATTCGTAGGTTGTCTGCTGTGCGTAGTGTATGGGGAGATCCACGCCGGTCCATGTTAGGTGTAGGCTTCCAGCCGCATCGCTCACCATCCCGTAGTCTTGAGAACCATCCAGGTATGCCACGATCGAAGGCTCGGTCCAGGTTTCGCCGTCGCCAATCGTTTCATACAGCACATCTACTTGCCGCAGTGATCCCAAAATGTCTTCAACTTGCCCAGACTGCCAGGTAACGTGTGTGAGACCATCCCGATCAACCGCTAGAGAGGGCACGCCCAGGCACGAAAGCCGCGAAAGCGCTTCGGTTTCTCCGTTGAGCCAATATTGCACGCCACCGTCCTCAACGCACCACGCCATTTGCTCCGAGCCGCTCTCATCTACAATGAGACCCGGACGTACCCCGGAGCCAAGCTCTAATGGGGATGCGGCCCATTCTCCATCTGAGTAGTTTGTCAGCCAAACGCCGCCCCGTACATCATCAAATGCGAGCGAGTATCCAGCCGACGGCTTGCTCGAAAGGGTGTATGCACCTGCCGATGCACCGTCTGGCAGCGGAACACAACCTTCCAGGCCATCTGGAAGAATGCGGTAATGGAGGCCTCCGCCATCGTCTGACCAGACGGCCATCACCGCGCCATCGGAGTTGACTGCAATATCTGTTGTGGCCACGTTTTGAGTGCCCGATCCCGATGGGCAACCAGCACCCGAGGTGGCCAGGGGTTCCGGATCCGCGCATTCCTCCTCTGAACAGAGAGCGTAAAGAGGCACCGCAAGTTCTCCCTCTAACCAGGCAACATGCGCGCCTCCGTTGCTATCTACGGCGATGCTGGGTGCGGATGAATCGTCGGGACTATTTGAAACGTTCATGGGAGCTCCCCAAGTCAATTCCTCGGTGCCCGCCCCAAGTTGAAGCAAAATGTCGACAACACCCTCGGTAATCTCCGGCCACACCAGGGCAATGCCGCTCATAGTGCTAGAGCCCAAATCCAGCGAGGCGATCTCTGATTGCTCCGCAATAATCGGGGAGCTCTCGATCCAATGCGTTCCAACCGAGTCTGCAGCGATCGTTTCCGTTTGAAGGGCCGCTCGTGGCGTCAAAATATCTGCCGCAAAGGAGACTAATGGACGCAGCTGGATCAGCACCAGAATTATCACCAATCCGAGTAGCCCAAAAAGCGTGTACCGGATCCAGGGTCTCAGCGGAGCGCCGGGCACGCCAGTATCTCTACGCGCTAATCGATCGAAAGCAAATCCGATAGCGAGGCCACCGAATAATCCGAATGATAAAAGGCCAAGTAGAAGGTAGATCGCGGTCCCCTCCCGCAAGCCTCCAGGAGGGGCAGATCCCAAATAGGCCCAGATCCCAACACCCAGTGCTGCACCGCCGAGCGCAAATCCAACAACGCCGGCGATGAAGACAGAGCCAGTTTTTCGCCAACCTACGGTTAGGAAACCCAAAATCGTTCCGAACAATGCGCCGAAGATGAGCCCCACAAAGAGATATGCATTCACAAACGGTCCAACAGGCATAAAGGCGGCGTCGCGGCTGGTCAACATCGACAGTCCGAAGACGGCTACGAGCAAGAACGTTCCGTAGACAACGCCGACCGCGATCGCGCTGCGCCAGGCAAAGCCGTACTTCCCCCTGGGTTCGCCAATGATGGGTAGCGTCCATCCACCGAGGAACCCGCCAACTGCACCACCAAGACCCGTAATGACCATCACAACCACGATCCCAATAGTCAAACGAACCGCTGCACCCAACGATCCATATACATGGGGGCTGAGAACGCCGAACAGAATTTGCGAGGCGACATTGCCGACCGCCAGCCCGCCGCCGTACGCCAGACCCGTAATTAGTATTCCGCGCCAATTAGTGGAATTCTGAGCTTCAACTGCCATATCCTTCTCCTCTGTTTCAATAACCCTTAGCCGTCAATTAGTTTTCTCGAACTGCTCCACGGCGGAATTCAGATCGACAAACATTCGTTCGTGACCCATCGTAGCTCCAAGGGGAGCTCGATCGATGAGCTCGAAAACCGCTGGGTTGATACTAGCAAGCCAAAGGATTATGCCAGATTCTCGAAGTTCTTCTTCGAGTTCCGTGAGCTCTTTGAGACCAGAATATTCCAAGGCCGGCACTGCACTGAGTTCGAAGACCAACGTTTTCGGACGTTCACGGTCTGCGATGGCCCGTATTTTCTGCCTTAGCTCGGAGGCATTGCCAAAGAATATGAGCCCCTCGGAGCGCAATATTAACATTCCTTCGACTGTCTCGTCGGATGGATGATCAACCAGCGACCGATAAACGCGGGTCCCTGGCTTCCTTCCAATCTTGTAAATCGGTGGATCGCTCGCATGCCGGATTAGATCTAACAGAGTCACCATGACGGCTATTACGATTCCCTCTAAGGTGCCAATGAATGCCACTCCCGCAAAGGCGATTACTGCCCACCAAAACTCATCCCCGTGCAGGCGGCGTAAGGCTCGGAATTCAGCAATATCCAGCAATCCAATGGCTGCCACCAGGACCAGCGCGCCCAGTGTGGCTGCTGGCATCAGGCTAACTATCGGGGCCAAGAAAAGCAGCGTTATTAGGACAACGGCTCCAGTAGCAAGTGCAGCAATCTGGGACCGCGCTCCCGAGTCTTCATTTACTGCCGTCTGTGAAGTCCCGCCTCCGGCAGGCACACCCTGAAGGAATCCGCTTGCAAGGTTAGCTGCACCTAGCGCAAGTAGCTCTTGGTTGGCGCGTACCGGCGGATCTTTACGATGCGCAAACGTGCGCGCGGCCGCAGCCGACTCGGTGAACGAGATCAGTGCAATTCCTAGAGCGCCGATCCAAAGGTCGCTAAACAGCGATAAATCGGGAAGGGCAAAGCTCGGCAGGCCGGCTGGGATAGGATCAACCAAAGCAACGCCTATCGCCTCCAAATCGATCAGCCATGAGACTGCGATACCAAAGGCGACCGCAACCAGCGGCGCAGGTAGCCTGGTCTTAGTGCGCGGCAGGAGGAGCAGGATTGCGAGCGTGATCGCAGACAGGACCACCGTCGGCAGACTGAGTTGATCCAGATTACGGAGCAAGTTGAGTATCGTTTCAAACGGTCCATCCCTGGCTACTGAAACACCCAGCAGCTTCCCGAGCTGGCCGATAAAAATGACGAGCCCAATTCCGGCCTTGAACCCTGTAAGAACAGGAGCGGAGATAAAGTTTGCAATGAATCCCAGGCGCAGGACGGCAGCGATGAGCAGAAAGCCGCCGACAATGAATGCCAGGGTCGCAGCTGGCAGGATGTAGTCGTACGGATTGCTGCTCTGAACCACCGATGCTAGCGTAGTCGCGGTGAGGATTGCGATCGTGGAAGTGACGCTGACGCTCAGCGGCCGCGAGGTTCCGAGAAAGACATACACCGGAATGGCAACCAGCGCGGTGTAAAGCCCCACTTCTACAGGCAGCCCGGCCAACGTGGCATAGGCCATCGCCTGAGGGATGACAACCGCGGATGTGACTAATCCCGCGACGATGTCTGGACGCAGCCAGGTCCGAGGGTACCGGCGCAGCCACGCTAGTGCCGGGATGTATTGAGCTATTCCGGTGGGTCTATCTTCAGTCTTGAGCATTCCGCTGCGAATGGATGTGAATGTGAACCTGCATAGCCATTAGATCCAAGCGGCAGGCGAGGCCGACCAACATGTGGTGACTGCGGCCAGCCTCAACGATGTCTTATCGGTAGGTCGGTACGATCAGGGCAAGTTGCCCGGGTAGTAGCTTAGATCTCGGCGTCGAGTAGCACCGCCGGCGTGGGAGGCGACGTCAGCTACTACACCAAGGACGATCCATAGCCAATCGATCCCAACGACGCCACCGGGGAATACGATCATGTAGAACAAAGTGGTCCACGGCAGGAAGATGAGGCCTAAAATTGGCCAGATCACCGAATTAAAGGCCAGGGACCATCGAGCTGGCT
>CAYZXF010000255.1:0-2190 GCA_964482355.1 uncultured Anaerolineaceae bacterium
ATCCGCAAGAAGGCCATCCAATCTTCAACGGTGAGAATTCCAAAAACGGTTTCCATAAGATCAATCTCCTGCCCGGATAAGCTCGATAATCTAGACGGCCCGAAGGTAGGATAACTTACCGTTCTGCGGGGCGCGATTGCGAATCTGCCAGGCCCGATCACGATGAAAGGCGGAACGCTCGGAAGGTATACTCAGCTGCGCACATGGCATCGACCGAAAGAACCAACGAGCAATGGGTTGCCGAGCTATCTGAGCCTGGCGAGGCACAAGAGGTAGCCCTCGCTGACCTGCGGGCAATCATCATGCGCGGACTTCCATATGCGCTTTCCAAGTGGCTGAAGCCTTCGGATCCACAATTCGAATCTCTGTCGGAGGAAGTGGCGCAAGACACGCTGCTGCGGGTGCTGGACAGCCTGCAAGGCTTCGAAGGCAGGAGCAAGTTCACGACCTGGGTGCACAAGATTGCTGTACGAATCGCACTCACTGAGTTGCGGCGAAAGCGATGGCGAGATGTTTCGCTCGACGAACTAACGGAAAACGCTCCGGGAGAAGGCCCGCGAGCGATTCTTGCGGCTCACGAGGCCGGCCCGGACACCATCGCCGAACAAAGCGACATGATCGAGCATTTGCAGCGGGTAATTTCCGAAGAACTTACCGACAAACAGCGCGAAGTGTTGGTCGCTACCCAGATCCACGGAATGCCGCTGGAAGAGGTAGCCCGGCGGATGAGTACCAATCGCAACGCGCTCTACAAGCTACTGCATGATGCAAGGAAGCGATTGAAGACCCGACTAGAGGAAGAGGGATTGTCACCTGAAGACGTCTTGGCAGCCTTCGAGGCAGGGTAAGAATCGACCTTAACCCCACGTCCCAGTGGCAGGAGAACGGATCGTCATGAATCAATCTGAGGGTATGATGCGCAAGCTCATTGAGCAGATCGCGCTCACACAGGAGCGTGAGTTGGACTGCGGGGAAGTTTTCGCGGTTCTTGATCAATATGCGGAAGCGATTATCGCCGGCGGGGATGTTCAAGAGCAATTTGCTCTGGTCATTCAGCATCTTGAGCTTTGTCCCGATTGTCTGGAGGAGTACGAGGCACTGCTGAGCGTGCTGCAGGTCAAACACTAAATTCGGCTGAATTTCTGAACGAATGGGGTGCTCACTCGAGCACCCCTTTTGCTTTAATTCAACGCCTTCACTCTGCAGGATCCGAGCGCCCAGGCAAAAAAAGTAAGAGCTGCAATTCGTAAATCGTCAATCGGTGTAGGAACGTCGGCAGGCTTGCGAACGAAGGCGCAGTGGCGTCTAAGGAGGATCTTTGAAAAGATTTCAACCATCCCACGAACGAAATATCCGAAACAGGAGGTACAGATGCAGCAATTTATAGGAAAAATGGCCCGCATGTATCCACTACTGATTGCTATGGGCTTCATGATCGTGGCCATAGCATTCGGAGTTGGCTACGTAAACTCGCAGACTGCAGCGGAATACTTCAGTCAACCCAAGGTCTTGCGGGAAACTACCTTGCTCGCTGAGCGCGCTTCAATCGAGAGCGTTGGATTATGGCTTCCCTACTTTAAATTCTTGGGCATCGGTTTGATCCTGGGCGGGATCGTTATGGCTCTTCGCATAATCATCGACGGGCTAAAGGGTGCAGGCAAAGAAGTACTTGCAAACTTGCCGGAAAAAATCCGCCCCACGCTACCCAGCCCACCCTGGTACGGCCCGATGACGCCGATGGTCATGATGCTAGGGCTGCTGGTGCTCATCGTGGCTCTGATTGTTGGGCTCGGCCAAGCGGCCGACGCGCGAGCACTCTTCGCTAACCCGCTGTCGACTATCGATGCAGCCGGCGCCGGGACAGCGTTACTCGCGACGCTTGAAGGGATCAAGGCCACCTCGGCCTGGCTCGTCCCATTCAAGTTCTTCGGCGTTGCGACCGAATTCCTGGCGATCACCATGGGGTTAGGCACCATCATCTTCATCGTCTTGCAGCAGACTGACATGATTGCTAATGGCATCGACATCGGACGCAAGAATGCCCAGTCTAAGAAGCGTGAAGATGAACGCGCTCCCGCGTACGCGGACAACTAAGAAGGAGACATCACATGGAAAACCTACAAGGTCCCTCTAAGAGCTGGCAGCTGACGGTCTACCCGATCTTTACCGTTCTCGGCTGGATCCTGATCG
>CAYZXF010000256.1:0-7565 GCA_964482355.1 uncultured Anaerolineaceae bacterium
GTATTTCAGCCATTCTTCGCTGTCGATTTGCCTGGAATTCCAATCCGGTATGGGGATTTGCTGGATCTGATGCTTACGCCGTGGATCGGTGTCGGTGTGTTCGCCTTGCTCTATGTGTTCATCCCGAAAGCATCCGGCTTGCCCACCAGGCATAAGAACCTGTACCGGGTGCTGTTTTGGACGTTTTCCGTGCTGTATGTCGAGGGGCACGGGATGCATCTGGCCGCCAACTCGATCGGCAATAACCTTGTGGCAAACACCGATGCTCGCCTGGCATTTTCCATCTTCCTTTTCGACGAACCGATCGGGCATCTGCTGTGGCTTGCTGGGGCGATCGGGCTGGCTCTTATTGCCGTCGCCTATCAGACTTCTTACCCCAGCCGCGATCAGCTCACGCGGCGCCAGATATGGCTAATTCTCATTAGTGGGATGCTTTACGGGGTTAGTTTTGCTCTTACGATCATCGAGGGGCAGTCCGCGCTCTGGGCTGGACCCATCGTTATTGGGGCACTTATCGTGATAGGGGCTCGAGGGGTGCAAGAAAAAACGAACTGGTACAAGCAGCCGGCTTCAACCTTTTTCGTCCCTGGCTTTTCCGTATTGCTAGTTACTCTCGGGGTCTGGTTATTGCGGTTTGGCAGTTTTGTCGAGCCATCCACGATGTTCGTGCTGCCTTAGCCCGGATGCTATTCATCTGCGATCCCCAAGCTCAATATTAAGCTAACGTTCCCACAAGCAGCCCGTAGCCAATAGTACCTTCTTCAATCGTTTCGGCGGCGGTTCTTGCAACGCTCATGGCCTGCCCGATATCGACACCCGGTATTTCGACCTTGGTAGCCTTGAGCAGCAGCTTGGCGCCCAGCAGTTTGGCTCTCACGTCTCTGACGGTCGCCTCAAGCACCTCCGGATGCGGCTCGACTCGGTCGATTCGAAAGCCGGCTTCCTCGAGCAAAGCCTCATAGCGATCGATAGGGAGAGCATCCGCGATGCAAATGATCTGGGCCAATAGCCCGGTGAGCTCCGATGGCAGCGGTCCGTTTAGCGTTATGTCGGTCAATCCCACATGGCCTCCGGCGCGGAGCACACGCGCGAACTCGTCGGCCGCCGCGTGTTTGTCAGGGAATGTACAGAACGAACACTCGCAAATTAGCGCATCGAAGGCCCCATCCGGAAACGGCAAGCGCTCGGAATCCCCATGTTCAAATCGCACCAGCTGCTCTAATCCTGCATCTTGAGCCCGCCGCCTTGCTTGCCCAACCAGTTCCGTGCTGTAGTCCAGGCCGACGACACGGCATCCAAAGCGCTCTGCCAGGAACACAGCGGTGGCGCCGGTACCCGAGGCGACATCCAGCACCCGTTGGCCTGGCCGTAGTTCGAGCTGTTCGCCCAATCGCTCGGTGAGCTCGAGCCCACCAGGGTGAAACGAATCTCCCAGGAGAAGGCGCGCATAGTCAGTCTCGTAGAGTGCGGCACAGCAGGTCTTGAGCTCGGTTGCTGTAGAGGTGGGAAGTGACATTCAGCGCTGGCCTTCGTAGGGACGCATCACTTGTGCGCACCATTCGGATGGAAAGAAAAGGTCAGCGGCTCGGGATTGTATGCGATCCCTTCGTGCACAGCTTTGCGACGCTCCCGCTGGCGCTGCGCAAGCTGATCCCGCGTCTGTTCGCGGTAGCCAATATTGTTGTAGGCGCAGAAGGGGATCTGTTTGCCGTCCGGCAGCAGGATTTCCTTGCAGCATTTCATCACATTCTTTTGATTGAAGGTCCATGGGTCGAGGAAGTCCTGCAGCGCGATCATGAAAATGTGATCCGTGATCTCGCCCAGCTCCGAATCTTCCAGTAAGCCGCAAATGGAGCAGCCAAGCGCAAAGTCGCGGCCCGATTTCTCTGATCCCGGGACTGCCGAGGAGGACCAGAGCCCTTCGAGCGCGGCCTGGATCGATTCTGCGCTGAACTCTCCAATATCAGGCAATATCCGATTCGACACGTAGTCCAGGTAGTCTTCGACATCAACAAAGCGCGGCAATGGCAAGACCGTGTCGTCCTCAACAAAGGCATAGGTCACCGAGTTGCAAGTGGGGAAGCAGCAAGGGACCGGGAAGAAATCATTCTTTAAAAACAATCCGTCAGTCTGCTCTTCAATCAGCCTGACGATGTCGGGGTTCGTCATGCGGGTCATCGGATCGTGCTCCCCGTGTCGGCCTGAGTGAAACGCGGGCTGGAACGTGATGCCTTTTACCGCTGGATGCTCAATACCAAATCGAACGATATCGCCTATTTCATGCTCGTTTACGCCGCGCTCAATTGCGGGCACGAGAACCACCGTACAGCCAATCTCGGCCAGCCGATCCAATGCACGCAGCTTCTCATCGAGAATCTCGGGCTCACCCCTCAGAATGCGATAGGTCTCCGATTCGAAGCCGTCGAACTGAAAATAAATGGCTGGTAGGGGATCGATCCCGGCCAACTGGCTCAGGAATTCATCGTCCGCCGCGATGCGTTTCCCGTTGGTGTTCAACATCACGTGCTTAATATTGCGCTGTGTGGCTGCCTTGAGCATTGGGATGATTTCGGGATGGATAGACGGTTCGCCGCCGGAAAACTGGACCGCCTCCGGCTCTCCTTCGGTTTCAACGAAGTGATCCAGAATTCCTTCTACTTCTTCCAGTGTCAGATTGAAACCGGAGCCGGCATCTGCGAAACAAAGCGGACAATCCATGTTGCATGCGCTGTTTACCTCGATGATGCCTAAACAAGCATGCTGTTGATGATCGGGGCAGAGTCCGCAGTCATGTGGGCAGCCAAGAACGACCTCGGTTGAGTATTTCAGCGGGATGGTGCCGGGTTTGTTGAAGCGGGCCGAGGCTACATAGGCTTCAGCGTCAGCGTAGATCAGTGCCTCGAAGGGCCCATGCTCCGGGCAGCGCTTTTGCATGTAGACCTTGTTGTCTCGCAATAGCACCTTGGCATCGATCGACCGGCGGCAGATCGGGCAAATGCTGCGTGTAAGTTCGAAGAAAACGGATTCTGATTCCTTTTTACGAACCTGCGTGGTTGTAGAAAGCATGGAGGAGCGCTCCTATCTGAACTCGTTTCACTGTATTGAGAATTCACACGGTAAGGTGTGAGCGGCAATACAACTTCATGGGTTTCTAAGCGGAGCATGGTGTCAGCGGCGAGCTGACTTTCGAGACAATTACGCGGCTCGTCTCGCGAGTAAAGGAAAATCCCAGCTTCATGACGAAACCGGGACTTTTCCTACGGAACAGGTGTTCTGGTTATGATTGAGGGGTGATTGTCGCTAGGATCTGAAAGTTGGTGAAACCATCCACCTTGGAGTCGCTCACAGGATGCGAAGCTCCTGGGAAAATGTACACATCGTGGTTGGGCTGCTCGTGCTCGGCTATTCGCCGGCGACCGGCGATCCATACGCGGCCAGCTCGACGAAGCCTGTATTACCACCGTTACTCTCAACGACATCGAAGCGTATAACGCTGGCAACGAAGTCAACAGCAAAGGAATAAGGTTGTGTGGCATCCGGCAACTCAAAGGGTCCGTGGCTCTGACCCTGATCGTCGGTCACTGTGAACGAAAATATCTGCGCAGTTTCGTTCGGCATCGTTGGAGTGTGTACTTCAAGCAAGTCAATTTGAGTCGGCTCAGCAAGTTCGATAACTAGAAACGCGTTGTCCCCATCACCATTGGAGGACCAAGCCGTTCCCGCACTGCCATCGATGGCGTTGTCCGCCCCCCATGGCTCATCGTTGCTCGCTCCGCCGAAGTTGCTGCTAGATTCGGCTACTGTGGCTCCCATCTCAAGTGCCAGCCAAATAGTCTGCTCTTCGCCAGCCTGGCGGGCCTCAGTAGTAAACGTGAAATCCTCCGACTGGTACACCTTGCCCTCAATATCTGTCGCAGTAATTCGATAGTGATAGGTGGTGCCGGGGTCAAGATCGACAAACGTCAGAACGTGATCCAATGTGGCGCCGCTCTGCATCGGGATGGTTGCAACTTGACCGTAGGCCGAGGTCTCGCCGAACGCGGCATTGCATACGGTACGTACGCCGGTGTCGAAACTGATGGTGGCTGAACGCTCCGCAATAGCGATCACCGTCGGCCCGTCAAATCCGTCCGGAATATCTTCCAGCCCCAGCAGGGAATTTTCAGCAGGATTTCACCCAGCCAGAAGCGATCCGGTGATCGTCATCGCGAGCCCTGCCCACCAAATTCGTTGTTTCATCGCAATAACCTCCTACTGCTCTTGATCGATCACATGGAGTTAGTCCGAGATCGGATCAGAGTTCGCGCTAGTGAGCTCCACCCGGACCATGAGGGTGCCCGTGCGCCAGTTCTTCTTCGGTCGCCACTCGGACGTTCGCCACCTCAACTTCAAAGGCCAATGTTTCTCCCGCAAGCGGGTGGTTGCCATCGATCGAAATCTCATCCCCCTCTATCGCCTGAATGGTCGCCGCCTTCATCCCCTCGGGAAATTGAGCCTCCAGCTCCATACCGACCTCCAGGTTGTCGATTCCCGAGAGCTCGCCGCGATCGACCTTCGTGGAGAGCGCATCATCGTACTCACCGTACGCATGCTCCGGTTCGAGCGTGATGCTGAATTTGTCGCCCGCAGCTTTTCCAGTCAGCGCGTTCTCCAACCCCGAGATGAGGCTTCCATTCCCGTGAATGTAAGCCAGCGGGTGCCCTTCCTCAGATTCATCGATCAGTTCGCCATCGATAGTCAGCTTGTAATTCAGTTCGACGACTGTGTTATCGGCAATTTGCATGGCGCACTCCTTCCTAAGAGGTCATCCTACCATTCCGTATTCAATAACCCGCTTCCCCGATCGGGCGCCCGTGTTGTAAACCTCGATCAAATAAAATCAGATCAGGGTATACGATTGTGGAAGACATTCGCTTGATGTGAGGGGCGACAGCTCTGAGCCCGATTAATAAGAAAATGGACCCTCAAGTTGGCCAAACTGTACAGCGCACAACTACCATCACTGCTCAGGACGTGCGCGTGTATGCAGAATTAACTGGGGATCACAATCCGCTGCACTTTGACGAGCACTTCGCGGCTGGTACTCGGTTCGGCAAGTTAGTGGTGCATGGCGGGCTGACAACCGGCCTGCTTCATGCGCTTGTGGCCGAAGACATGCCCGGCCCTGGGACCGTATTCCTGAGTCAGGATTGGAAGTTCACCGCCCCGGTATTCATCGGCGATACAATCACCGCTGAGGCCAAAGTTCTCAGCGTCCACGCTTCCAAGCCAGTCACTGAATTGGCGATCTCAGTAACTCGTTCGGACGGCGAGACGGTACTGGAAGGTGTCGCGTGGTGCTATACCTTTACGCCTCAGGTCGAGAGCTAGCCCGCTCTCTCAATCGCTCAAATCGCAATATAAACTGTTAGGACCTCATTGATGACCATGAGCGGAATAGAGCTTGAAGCGATCCAGAACGGTGTTGTCGGTTGCCGCATTTGCCCCAGGCTCGTTGAGCACCGGGAAGAAATGGCAGTTCGAAAGACCAAGCGCTTCGCGGAGGAAGACTACTGGGGTCGGCCAGTGCCAGCCTTCGGTGACCCGAATGCCGAGCTATTGATCGTGGGCCTCGCACCAGCCGCGCATGGCGCGAATCGGACCGGGAGGATGTTCACTGGAGATCGAAGTGGTGACTGGCTTTTCGAGGCCATGCATCGCTACGGATTCGCGAACCAGCCTACATCCACGTCTATCGACGACGGTCTTCAGCTGACCAATGCCTACATTACGGCGGTCGTGCGCTGCGCGCCTCCGGCTAACAAGCCCAATCGAACGGAAATTGAAGCCTGCCGAACCTATCTGGTACGCGAGCTTGAAGCCCTTGAAAATTTGCGCGTGGTTGTTGCGCTCGGGAAAATTGGGTTTGATGGGTTTCTAGCAGCCTGGGCTAGATCTGGAGCGGAGGTTTCAAAACCGAAGCCAAAGTTTGCTCACATGGCCAAATATCAACTGGGGGAGGGGCTGAATCTGATAGCGAGCTACCACCCAAGTCAGCAGAACACCTTCACCGGTAGGCTCACCCGCCAGATGTTTCACGGCGTGTTCCGTGAGGTTATCGAGCAACTCGATATGGATTAGTATGGGGGACTAGTCGGAACCGTTTGAATCTGAGGTCTGCGTCTTTCTTATTTGACCCGGCGCTTGGTCGCGCCCACCCGCTTCATCTTTCTTCTGTTGTCCCGGTGACAAGTCGAAATCGTCCTCTAGCGGATCCGGCGTCCTCTTCAGCTGCCCCGGAGCCAGATCGTCGGGGTGCTGACCGCTGCGGATCTGCTCGATTTTCTCTTTGCTGTTCCGTGAATTCTCAAGGGCGCTAGTGAGGCCGGGGACAGCTTGCTCAGGCGCCTCGGCCAGCGCGCCATCCAACGCTTGTACATGATTCCCCAATGCGAGCTCGAGATCGCCTAGTGGTGTTCCGTGTTCGGCAGCGATTGCCAAACCCAATTGAACCGCATGTTCGTACCCCTCAAGTGCCGGCCCGATATCGCCGCCACGTCCCCGATGCACTAGTTCTTCAACCTCGGCTATTCGTCGGTTCGCCTGCTCTAGAAGCAGCTCAGCGTCGCCCGCAGGGCTCAGGCTGATTGCTAGCGCGGCGCGCTCTAGCCCGCGTTTGACGCCGTAAAGACTGTCCCCAGGAAGGGCTTCAGTGGAGGCCGATGCGACGCCTGCTGTTCCAAGAAGAAGCACAAGGGCAACCAGTGCGCCTGCCAGCCGAAATGCTGGCTGCCTGCGCCACGCGAAACGCGGCCGTCTCAACGGAGCTGCTGTTTGCTGCCGGGCGCTGACCACATTAAGCACTCGCTTTGGAGAGTGGGTCAAAAAGGCTTGTGAGGGACCTTCCACAGCCGATTGCGATCGGGTTGCAGCGGCCAGCTGCAGCAACGACTCGAGTGTTTCCGCTTGATCGAAATTCTCTGAAACGCACTCGTCTACTGTGGCCCGACCGGTCTGAATACGGCGCAGGCAGTGGTCAAGGGTTTCCGGATCGATCTTAGCCATCGAGTTCCTCACGGAGAGCCGCCAGCGCACGATGCAGAAGGACTCGTACCGCCCCTTGACTGCGATCCATCCACATCGCCACCTCTGAAGTCGGCAGCTCGAGTATGACCCGCAAGCGAATCACTTCCTGATAGTCCTCCCGCAGCTTATTCAAGGAAACTGCTACGTCCATAAGCTTCTCATGCCGCATGATCGCGGCTTCAGGATCCGCGTCGGGAGATGCCGGTTTGGCTACTTGTTCGAGATCGACAAGAATTTCCTGCGAACGGTAGTGATCCGCAAGCTGGCTGCGGGCCACCTGATACAGGTAAGCCGAATACGGATGGCCGCGCTCCTGGTACCGATCTAAAGCTTCAAATGTGCGCAAGAAAACTGTCTCACAAAGGTCCTCTGCATCCGAGGTCTCGTCGACCCTGCTGCGAATGTAACGGTAAATTGGGTCGAGATACCGTCCATACAATTCGCCGAACGCCTCAATTTCCCCGGATTGAGCTCGGGAGATGAGTTCGGCATCGCTGGGA
>CAYZXF010000257.1:0-1657 GCA_964482355.1 uncultured Anaerolineaceae bacterium
CAGGGCAACGTTGCGCCCCTTCGGGCCAAGGGTGGTCGCCACCGCGCTGGCCAAGACGTCAACACCGTCTTTAAGTCGGCGGCGAGCGTCTTCTGCGAATGCTAATTGTTTAGCCGTCATTGGTTTTATTTTCCTCCTGAAGGATTTTCCGAATTACTCGTCAAGAATAGCCAGAACGTCGCTCTCACGAAGAATCAAGAGCTTGTCACCGTCCATTTTTATCTCGGTGCCACCATACTTGGCGAACAACACCATGTCGCCGACCGAGACATCCATTTCGATGCGTTTGCCGTCATCGTCACGGGCGCCTGGTCCGACGGACAGCACTTCGCCCTTTTGGGGCTTCTCCTTGGCTGTCTCCGGAAGTACGATGCCGCTTGGAGTCACCTCTTCGTCTTCAAGAGGCTTGACCACCAGGCGATCACCTAAGGGTTTGAGATTAAGCGACATATGAACTCTCCTATAGATTATTAGTGCTCGCGATGAGCCTAGACACAAGACTTGCTAGTTAGCACTCTTTGCGCAAGAGTGCTAACTAGCGGAGCTAGTCTAACTGCATCGAATTGGGTTGTCAAGAACTCGGGTTTGGTTTGAGATTTGGCTCGGGAATGGAGCTTGCTTCAGATTATTGCTCGACCTCGTTCTCGCAGAGCGAACGGCCTTCTGAGACGATGGCTGAAACGATTGGATCCGCTCGATAGCGATTCTCCAGCCGAATGAAAATGCTTTCGGCATCAGAACACTTCTTCTCGAAAGCCAGGACAGACCCGAAAGTGTAATAGTATTCCAGGCTGCCTCCATCCAGCTCCAATCCGGGGATGCCTGCTACCAGTCTGCCGACCTGGTCTTCGGTGCAGTCATTAATGCTCGAGCTTTCGCACACCAATTCGGCAAACGCTCTGCCGAGCGCGACCGAATCCAGCCCCTGCCCTTCGGACTGAGATTGGAGTTCGAGCAACCGATCCTGATCACAATTCAGGACGGCCAGGCCAGTGCACAAGACGTCTGTTTGGGTCTCGACTTCGCAGCCGTCAACAGCACAACGCAGAGCCATCTCCGCATTCTCATAATTTCGGGCCTTGAAGTATGCGATTCCCAAGAAACCCAATAATTCAGGATTTGTTGGATCGATCGAAACCGCGCTTTCCGCGCTGCGGGCCGCCGTAATAGTCGCCCCTTCCTGGAGCCAGGTTCTACCAATCGCGATAAAGGGGATCGGATCCAATATCCCTAGCTGCTGATTGATATTCGCCGCCCGGACAAAATAGTCTCGTGCTTCGTCGAACCGGCCTTCCCGTCGATGGTTAGCGCCAATTCGAAGGTAGAGAAAGGTGAGGTTGGGAGCCCGCTCCGCAGCACGACCATAGGCTTCGATCGCTTCATCGTAGCGCCCATGGCTCTCGAGAACGGTTCCATATACCCTCAGCACGTCCATTTGATTGGGGTTTTGCTCGAGTGCATCCTCAATCGTGTCGAGCGCTCGGGCATAGTCAAGCTGATCGACGAAGACTTCCGCCTTAAATGCCAGCGCTAGCGAGTTAGCCGGATCCAGGAAGAGAGCCTGGTCGGCCGAGCCCTGGGCGATCCGAAAATTCTCTCCTTTGGCCGGTAGATCGTCCTCCAAAGAGGCGAGCCAGTCATACACCAAGGTGCGGAT
>CAYZXF010000258.1:0-18861 GCA_964482355.1 uncultured Anaerolineaceae bacterium
GGCGAAACTGCCTCAACGGAGCCAACATTCCCATGAGAACCGTTCTGCGTTTGTTTCAGAAAAACTTGATAGGTCTCCGCGCTTCCACTTTCTGTTTCTGGCTCTGGAAGACCCGTGCGCTCAAGCTCATCGGCTGTGAGGGAGTGGATTTCTGCGGCAGGAACGACCCACAGGCTGACGCACTCGGGCCTGCGGGCGAATACGTCTCGCGCGTTTTGCAGGGCAATCTCGGCGTCGGTGGCATGCACGGAGCCAGAGTTGATGTGAGGCCGATCCAGGCCTTCCTGGTGAAACACATGATAGCGCGGCCACTGCGTATCCCCAGCGGTCATGCGGCCGCAGCACCTGCTTCCCTCAGGCTGTAGGCTTCCAGGGCCTGACGAACCCACAAGCCGTCGTCATGGGCCTTGTTTCGTGCGGCCAAGCGTTCGGCGTTGCATGGGCCGTCACCTTTTACAACCCGCCAAAACTCATCCCAATCGATTGGGCCATGAATCCAATTGCCCGTGGCTTGCTCGAGCTGTAGGTCCGGATCCGGCAGGGTCAGACTCAGTTCGATGACTTCAGGAGCTATCTGATTGACAAAATCCTGGCGCAGCTCATCGTTTGTCTTGGTTTTGATTCCCCATTTGATGAGAGTCGGGCTGTTTGGAGAATCCTGATCGTGAGGCCCAAACATCATCATGGAGGGCCACCACCAGCGGTCGATTGCATCCTGCACCATCGCCACCTGAGCTGGAGTACCCTGCGAGAGCATAATTACCTGCTCTTTGCCCTGCTTCATGTGGAAACTCTCTTCAGCGCTGATCCGGATCATCGCTCTGGAGTAGGGGCCGTAGGAACAGTGCGCCAGCATGGTCTGATTCAGGATTGCAGCCCCATCCACGAACCACCCGATCACGCCCATATCTGCCCAGGAGAGCGATGGATAGTTAAAAACCTGTGCGTACTTGGCCTTGCCTGACAACAGAGCCTCGATCATCTCCTCGCGGGTAGCACCCAGAGTCTCCGCTGCATGGTAGAGATATTGGCCGTGTCCAGCTTCGTCTTGCACTTTTGCCAGCAGCACCATTTTTCGCCTGAGATTTGGGGCGCGAGTGATCCAGGCTCCTTCGGGCAGCATCCCGACGATCTCGCTGTGGGCATGCTGGGAAATCATGCGGATCAGTTGGCGGCGATATTCGTCCGGCATCCAGTCGCCCGGCTCAATTTTCTCGCCGCGGTTGATGCGCAGTTGAAATTCTGCTAGATGATCGGCTTCGGTCATGTTTCCTCTGAGGTCAGTCGGGTTCACCAAGCGATTGGCCCATTATACTTCTTCGGGCTATTACCTTACATAAGTGCGGAGGATTAATAAGTTCGCACGGTGTCGCAACATCTACTTTTTCGGCGGCGGTCCTCCCTCCAACCACTCCGGCGACCCGTCTTCCGCCCACTTCTCCCGAATCGAGTCGTAATCGGGCGAACGCTTTTGATCAAACGCATTGACGCCTTCCCAGGTCTCTGGGCTTGTGTTGTGGATCGCGAGCCATTCGCGCCCGTGGCCGATTGTGAGATGCCAGCTAAAGTCTCTCCAGAAATTTAGCTGCTGCTTGGTATAGCGAGTTTTTTCTGGGAATTTCTGGATCAATTTGTCTACCAATTCCTGCACCGTCTGATCGAGATCTGCTCGGGGCACGACGTAATTAACCAGCCCCCAGTCCAACGCCTTGCTGGCAGGGATCTCTTCATTGAGAAGGAGGATTTCCCTCGCGCGTCGGTCTCCAACGATCAGCGGCAGGAATTGAGTGGCGCCGGCAAGCGCCACGCTGCCATGGCTGGTGCCGACCTGCCGAATGTACATATCGTCCACCGCGACCGCCAGATCGCAGCTCATATTGAATTCGTTTCCCCCACCGACCACAATCCCATTGAGTCTAGCGATTGTGGGCTTCCCAAGGTTTCTCAGTCGTTCGTGCACCTCGATGAATTCCCCCATCCATTTCCAGTAGTCTCGCGGCCGCTCCAGAAATGCCTTTTGCTCATTCAGATCGGCGCCAGTGCAAAATGCTCGATCACCCGCGCCAGTCAAAACAAGAACTGCCACGCTATCGTCCCAACTGGCATCCTTGAGCGCCGCCCCCATCTCTTGCAATACGGTAAGGTTAATCGCGTTCAATACCTCGGGCCTGTTGAAGGTTATCGTCGCTCGGTAGTCGGATTTTTCGTATCGAATTGTTGAGAATTCGAATTCCTGCCCCACGTATCGTCGGTCAGTCACCTGCTTCTCCTTCTTTTTGCCGTGCCTTTCGACGCAGCCAGGGTGCCACGCGGTATCGCTCTTCGCCATATTCCTGGGCCATGTGATCCAAAACGGCTACAACTTTCGCATGCCCAAGCTGGTCGGCCCAGGCCAATGGTCCGATCGGGTAGCTCACGCCCAGTTCCATTGCAGTATCCACTGCCTCAGGATTGGCAACTCCCTCTCCAACCGCAAACGCAGCTTCATTTGCCAGACAGCACCAAATGCGAGGCGAGATCATTCCCGGGCTTTCCTTGACCCAGATCGGCAACCGTCCAAGGGAACCGATCAGGTCGGTCGCCACATCACGGATGTCGTCTGCTAGATTGCGCCCCTCGACCAGAGCAGCGGCGCTTCCTGCTGCAATAAACAATCCGTCAAATCCTACGATTCGCTCAGGGTGAATAGCCGCCTGATGCAGTTCGCTCAGCGCAATGTCTACCGTCTGACACATAATCGGAATGGTAGGCGCAAGTCCGCGATCATATCTACGAACGACATCCAGTCCGCCTTCGTCTCGTCCATTGACCACTACCGCAGCCAGCGGCAGATCGCCGTGGGTCTCGCTCATCGTATATCCGGCCTGGCCCAGAAGCCTGCCCAGCTCCGGCGCCCAGCTCCCGTCCGAGACCAATACATAGCCGGATGCCTTGCGCATCTCAGGAGCAGTAGGAGGCGTCCACTGCTTTTCATCTCCGTCGTATTCATAAAACCCTGCACCCGATTTGCGACCGAGCGCGCCGCTCTCGACCATTTTTCGCTGGAGCCAATGTGGGCGATAGCGGGGCTCACCATAAGTCGCCTCGTACATGGTGGTTGCGGCGGCGAGGTTCACATCGAGACCGATCAGGTCCATCAGTTCAAACGGTCCCATTCGAAATCCAGCTCCTAGCGTCGCCAGAACATCGATCTCTTCATGGCTGGCGGTGCGCTCAGCGAGCAGCCGCAGGGCCTCCCCATAAAAAGGCCGTGCCACCCGATTGACGATGAAGCCCGGGGAATCACCCGTCACCACCGGCGTCTTGCCCATCGACTCCGCCAGCTCCACCAGGGAGTTCACCGTTTCCTGGCTGGTTGAGGTCCCCCTTGCGATCTCGACCAGCTTCAATACCGGTGCTGGGTTGAAGAAGTGCATTCCCGCAACTCGTTCGGGTGTAGCGGTCGCAGCCGCGATCGCGGTGACCGACAGCGTGCTGGTGTTTGTGGCCAAGATGGTGGGGGCCGGACAGATGCGGTCGAGTTGAGCGAACAATTCCCGCTTCAGCTCAAGCGTTTCGAGGGCGGCTTCGATAACCACGTCAGATCCCGAAAGTGCAACCAAATCCTGCCCGACGGTGAGCCGATCAAACCGGTCAGAAAGACCCTTGCGGCTAAGGTGGGCTTCTATATATTCCCGCGCGCGTTCAAGCGCCTCAGGTGAAACATCTGTCAGAGTAACTTCGTGGTCCGCATACAGCGCCGCCAGGGCAATTCCCGATCCCATGGCGCCTGCACCGAGCACTCCGATTCGAGTTCTTGTCATTTCATTTGGATTGAATGGCAGAACCGTGCGGAATTATGAGGTGTTCCACACGGTGAAATCTCTCAGGATTGACCCCCCCATAAACTCACGCAGGATTGAATTGTCAGGAATGGGGGAATCGTTGATTGGAACAAACCACTCTAGAAAAGATAAGAGGCGCTTGGCCTCGACGTGCTCGGGAGTTCCAAAGGTGACCTGGCGCAGCAATGGTTCAGCCAGCGGAGCCAGCACGGCACCTTCATAAACCAGCGACGAATTAAACATCACGTCGGCGTTTTCCTGAAAAGGAAAAATAAACAACCGTTCCCCGCGACGTACCGATTCCCAGCGCGAGATGGTGTCCGAAGCAGATTTCCCGCGATGGCGAGCATCTCGGACGAGTCGTCGGACCAGCCGCGTGTCGGTCGTGGACACCCGGTTGTAGCGGTCGAGGTTCAATTGGGTCAGCGCGGAGACAAAGACTCGAAAGCTTGAATCTTCCGGCAAATCGGGCAGCAGTTCCGGATTTAGCCCGTGGATCCCTTCCAGTATTACGATGTGCCCCTCGCCGATCTGGGCCACCTCACCATCCCTCTGGGTGCCGTTGATGAAGTCATATTCCGGAAGCTGGACCCGATCTCCCGCGGCCAGCTTGCGCATGTCATGATTCAAACGATCGAGATCCAGCGCGTCCAACCGCTCGTAATCGTATTCTCCGTGTTTATCGCGAGGGGTTTTCTTTCGGTCCACAAAGAAATTATCCAGGCCAATCGGCAGCGGCGAGATGCCCAATGCAAGGAGTTGAATCGAGAGCCGCTTCGAGAAGGTGGTTTTCCCCGATGCAGAAGGCCCAGCTACCAGGACCAGCCGAACGGTCTCACTATTTTGCTGTATTTGGGCCGCAATTTCCGCGATGCGCTGCTCATGCAAGGCCTCAGAGACCAAAATAATTTCACGCATCCGGCCCGCCTGAGCCGCATCGTTCAACGCTCCAACACTTGCAACCCCAAGTGTCTGAATCCAGCCCTCGTACTGATCAAAGGTCAGCATTAGCTTCGGGTAATGGGGAGCCGGAAGCAGCTCAGTTGGTGTGTCGCGCTTGGGGAACCGGAGGGTAAACCCGTCTTCAGTGGATGTCAGCCCGAACCACTGCAGGTACCCAGTGCGCGGAACCATGTAGCCATGGTGGTAGTCTCGATGGCCGCCCATCTCGTAAATGATCATGGTTGGCTTCCGGCGATGGGATAGCAACCGAGCTTTGTCTTTGAATCCCTTCGACTCGAAGTATTCGGTTGCTTCAGACAACAATAACTGTGTTTTCGAAAACGGAAGATCTTGGTCTACCAACTCCTGCATCCGGTTCTCAAGCGTAGATAGTTCGATAGGCTCGAGTTGCGCCCGGCCACTGACATGGCAGTGGTATCCACCATGCGCGACGGAGTGCTCCACATCCAATCGTGCCTCAGAGAAGAGTTCTTCGAAAGCGGCCGCTAGCAAGAACGTTAGCGAGCGGCGGTAGATCCGCATGCCATCTTCTTCGGCCATGGTTACCGGCCGAACATTGGATTCCATCTCGATTGGGTATATCAGTTCGCGCAGTTCACCGTTGACGATGGCGCCAACGATCGGGGCTGGGTCTTGATCTTCATCCCTCAGAAAATCAGAGAGCTGCAGGCCACGCTCGGCCTCCAGCACCCGCCCTTCCGGTAGGTGGATCTGGACCGTTGGGCGAGCTTTCGCCTCTTCTATTGCGGAGTCAGCTGTCTGGGTCATTGGAAATAAACAGGGAAATGATTCTACCGCACACGTTAAGAATCCATTGAGCCCGCTATTCTAGACTCAGGACGATGCCCTAGCGATCGTGGCCTTGGAATGAGGGGTCCCAGGGCAAGTTATCAGGGCGCCAGAGTTACAGTCTGGCGCCCCGCTCTTTTAATGGGGGATCAGCTCTCCACAAGGTCTAGCTCTGCTGGACGGCAGCACAACACAAGCTGTTTGGCCGCCAGGATCTCGTCCAGCCTGCCGGAAGGAGTCGTATGAGGTGCGGTTTGAAGCTTCTCAGGATCATCCTCCGCCTCCTGCGCGATGGATTTCATGGCCTCAATGAAGGCATCCATGGTGGCTTTTGTTTCGGTTTCCGTCGGCTCGATCATGAGCGCTTCCTGCACAATCAAAGGAAAGTAATACGTGGGGGGATGAAAGCCCCAATCCATCAGGCGTTTGCATATGTCAAACGCGTGGATTTGGGGCGCGTTTTCAAATTTCCCCTCGACCACAAATTCGTGCATGCATGTCCGATCGAACGGAACTCGGTAGGTATCGCGAAGACCCGCCAGAAGGTAATTAGCGTTCAGCACCGCATGGTCTGCGATATCTCGCATACCTGATTTTCCGTTGGAGCGAATGTAGGCGAAGGCACGTACGAACATCCCAAAATGTCCGTGGAACGCTTTGACACGACCAATGGTCTTCTCCGGCATGACCAGGCCGTACAGCGGCGGCAAATCATTATCGCCAGCTTCGACGATGCCGACGATCGGTCCGGGAAGGTAGTCCATTAGCGACTCGGTTACCCCAACCGGTCCGGACCCGGGCCCGCCCCCACCGTGGGGAGTGGAGAATGTTTTGTGTAGGTTGTAGTGGAGCACATCGAAGCCCAAGTCGCCGGGACGTATGACCCCCAGGAGCGCGTTCATGTTCGCCCCATCACCGTACACGAGCCCTCCACAGTCATGCACCAATTTGATGACCTCTTCGACATGCTCCTCAAACAGCCCAAGGGTGTTGGGATTGGTGAGCATAAGCCCCGCGACGGTGTCGTCGCACTCGACGCGCAATGCCTCGAGATCCACGTTGCCGCGCGCATCAGAAGGCAGTTCGACGACGCGCAGCCCACTCATGGTTGTCGTAGCGGGGTTTGTGCCATGCGCTGAATCGGGTACCAGGATCTTGTTGCGATCCGTGTCCCCTCGATCATGGTGATAGGCACGGATCATCAAGATCCCGGTCAGCTCTCCATGCGCTCCAGCGGCAGGCTGCAGGCCAATTGCCGCAAAGCCACCGATTTCCGCCAGCCATTCTTGGAGCGTGAACATAAGCGCAAGATTCCCCTGCAGCACCCGCGTATCTTGCAGCGGATGCGTGTGGGCAAAGCCTGGCAGGCGGGCCGCGTCCTCGTTCACTTTGGGGTTGTACTTCATTGTGCAAGAGCCCAAGGGATAAAAAGCCGTATCGATCCCAATGTTGAGCTGCGACAGTCGAACAAAGTGCCGGACCACTTCCAGCTCTGAGAGCTCGGGAAGCTCAAGATGATCTCGCAGCATTCCTGCTGGCAGCTCAGAGGCGGGTACGTCAACGTCGGGAAAACGATGACTCGGTCGACCTTCGGTTGACAATTCGTATACGTTCGGCTCAAGCGTGTTCATTCAGGGCCTCCACCAGCTCATCGATCTCTTCCTTAGAGTTCAATTCTGTGACCGCAATCAGCATGTGATTCTCGAGCTCATGGTAATCCTGCCCCAGGTCGTAACCCCCGATGATGTCATGGTCCAGCAGAGCCTCGTTAATTTCAGCCACCGGCCGGGGACAGCGCACGACAAATTCGTGGAAGAAGGGGTCCTGGTTCCAAAGCTTATAGCGATCCAATTGATTGATCGCTTGTGCCGCGTAGTGGGCTTTGTGGAAGCAGAGTTCGGCTACCTGTTTGAGTCCACTCCGACCCACGGTTGAGAGGTAGACGGTCACTGCCAGAGCCATCAGACCTTGGTTGGTGCAGATGTTGGATGTAGCCCGTTCGCGGCGGATATGCTGCTCACGAGGGGCGAGAGCCAACACGTATCCACGTTGACCGCGAGTGTCGAGCGTTTCTGCGACCAGGCGGCCGGCGATATTGCGAACATACTCTTGCTTAGTTGCGAAGAATCCAATGTAAGGGCCGCCAAAAGATAGCGGAATACCGAGCGGCTGTCCCTCCCCGACGACGATGTCCGCACCAAACTCGGAAGGCGGCTTGAGCATCCCCAAGGCAATCGGGTTGGCTACCACACAAAGAAGCGCACCGGCTTCTTGCGCCGAATCCGCGAGCTCTTCCAAGGCGTGGATATTCCCGAAAAAGTCGGGGTACTGAACCGCTACCATGCTTGTGTTCTCGTCGATGTGACTGCCTAAATCATCTGAGAGAGAATCGTCGCCGACGATCTCAAGCTGCTGCCCCTGCAAGTAAGTGCGCACTACCTCCCGGTACTGAGGGTGAATTCCCGGAGAGAGCACAATCTTGCTTCGTTTTCCTCGATGGTGGTTTAGTGCCAGGATGGCGGCTTCTGCGAGAGAAGTAGCTCCGTCATAGTGCGAAGCATTTGCCACTTCCATTCCGGTTAGAAAAGTAATCAGGCTCTGAAACTCAAAGATGGCCTGGAGCGTCCCCTGTGAGACCTCCGGTTGGTATGGCGTGTAGGCAGTGTAGAACTCGTTCCGGAGCAGAATGTGGTCAACCACCGAGGGGACATAGTGGTTGTAGGCGCCAGCACCCAGGAAACAGCTTGTCTGGCGTACATGCAAATTCGCTTGCGATAGAAGCTGAAGCTCCTCCATCACTTCCATCTCAGAGGCCGGATCCGGCAACGCCAAATCAGGAAACCGCACCGCCACGGGCAATTCGGCGTACATCTGTTCCATGCTTTCCAGCCCGATGGCGTCCAGCATCTCCCGTCGCTCGGTCTCAGTGTGTGGAATGTAGGCCATCAGCCGCTTCGCTCCGCTGTGTTCTCCTGATAGGCGCCGGAATCCATCAATTGCTCCAGCTCGGTTGGATCACTCATGCGGATGCGCAACATCCAACCCCCGGCGTACGGGTCGGAATTGACTGCCTCCGGGCTGTCGGGGAGTGCGGCATTGATCTCGGTTACCTCGCCTGATACCGGCGTTTCAATTTCTGCCGCGGCCTTCACTGATTCCAGGATGGCGACCTCATCTCCTTTTGAGATCACATCACCCTCTCCAACAACGATTTCAAAATAGACGATGTCCGACAACTGATCTTGTGCGAAATCCGTAACCCCTAAAGTTACGGTGTCACCATCCACTTTGATCCATTCATCACTTCCTGTGTATTTCAAATCACCCGGAAACTCCATGCTGCCTCCTTTGTTGCAACAAAAAACGGGCACACAACAGTTCGGTGTGTGCCCTCTGTCAGAAACCTGAGAGATTCATCCCGGTCGCGAGATTTGCCCCGTCGGTGCGTGGTACGCTTTCCAGAGGTTCGGCCAGGCGGGGTCCTTTTACCTGAGAGTTTCGTCCGCAGTTACACCAACGTGCGGACTTGCCCCTTCGGTGCCCGAGAAACTGGGTCTCTCCTCCGCCTGTGTCGTATGGCTAAATCCATTTTATGAACCCTGTTAGGCAAAGTCAAGTCACTCGCCTCTGACGAGGTTCACTTACTGAGCAGCAGGATATCCTTGAATCATTCTCATGAGCCATGCCAAGATTATGCAATCCTCAAATGCTGGCTGATTGAAGGAACTTGAGGCAACAAGGGATCACTCTCATCACCGGCGCGAACGGTGAAATCGGTCAGGCCTTGCTGCGGGTTCTTGATGCGGATCGGATACTGGCCCTGGATCTTAACCCACTGGATCCTGGATTGGCCGGGTATTACCTGGAATTCGTCCAGGGCGACATTCTCGATCGGAAGCTGTTGGAGCAACTAGGCGAAGAGTTCGAGATCACGCGCATCTTCCATCTAGCGGCGGTCCTTTCAAGCAAGGCCAAAGGCGATCCAGGATTGGCCCATCGGATCAATGTCGAGGGCACCGCTAATCTGCTCAACTTTGCCCGCGCTCAGGGCGAGAAGCACTCTAACCCGGTCAACTTCCTTTTCCCAAGCAGTTTCGCGGTTTATGGACTGGCGGATCTGGAGGCAAAGCAGGCTCAAGGATCGGTGGGCGAAAATGAGAAGTTAGCGCCAAGCTCAATCTATGGCGCCGGAAAACTGTATTGCGAGCGCCTGGGAGCTCACTTCGCAGAGCATGGTTCCGGTCTGCTGGACTTTCGCGCCCTCCGCTTCCCTGGGCTGATCAGCGCCGAAACCATTCCATCGGGAGGCACCACCGACTACGGACCCGAGATGCTGCATTTCGCAGCCGAGGGGAAGTCGTATCGGTGCTTTGTTCGCCCCGACACCGTGCTTCCGTTCCTAGCCATGCCGGATGCAATCCGGGCTTTACGGGAACTTGCACGCGCCCCCAGCCTACCGGAGCGGGTCTACAACGTGACTGGATTCAACCCCTCCGCAGAAGAATTGCGCCAGACCGTAGTGGAATACTTCCCATCAGCAGAAGTGAGCTTCGAGCCGGACCAGCATCGACAGGAAATGGTTGATACCTGGCCAAGCCAGATCGACGATAGTGCTGCTCGACGGGACTGGGGATGGTCGCCTGAATATGATTTAGATCGCGCCTTCGCAGACTACCTGATTCCGGCGGTGACTGAGCGCTATTTGAGCGATCCGGGGTAGTCGAACAGCCGGGGGACTCGCTGGCTGATCCCGCACGTGACCTCATAATTGATGGTGTCCCATCGGTCGGCGACCTGCTCCACGGTAATGGTTGCGTCGCCCTGACTCCCGATCAGCACCACCTCATCGCCAACCTCTGCCACGGGAACCGGTTCCAGCTGCATCATTGAAAGATCCATGCATACCCTGCCCACCACCGGAACCTGCCGGGAACCCACCAGCACCAGGTTTCCCCCCGCCCTGCGCAGCCCGTCTGCATAACCGACCGGGAAGGTTCCGATCCGTTCCTCGGTCTTCGTGACATAGTCGTGTCCGTAGCTAACGCCAGTCCCAGCCGGCAAGTCTCTCACACGAATAAGCCGACTCTTCCACTGAAGGGCGGGCTGGAACTCTCCCGGAAGCGGCTGATTCTTTGAAGGCTTCAGGCCATAGAGTGCGATTCCGACCCGCACCATATCGAGCTGCGCTTCAGGCAGCGCGAGGGTTGCGGCCGAGTTGGCGGCGTGGGCCAGAGGAGGTCGCAGACCGGCTGCTTCCAGCTCCGTGAGCGCTCCGTTGAAGCGCTCCAGCTGTTCTCGAGCCGACCGGCTGTCGGGCTCATCGGCCCGCGCAAAGTGAGTGAATACGCCATCAAAAGAGACCGAGTCGATATCGCTTAGTTCGCGCCCCAGCGAGACGGCTTCCTCGGGTCTTGCCCCGATCCGGCTCATTCCGGTATCGAGCTCAAGATGCACCCTGGCCCTCATGCCCTGGGACCGCGCTGCGCTTGCGGCCGCGTTTATTTGATCCCGGTCGCCAACGGTGATTGAGACATCCTGGCGAATCAGTTGGTCCAGGCTGTCCTTCGGCGCTGGGCTTAGAACAAGGATCGGTTCCTTTATCTCGGAATCCCTGAGCTCCAGAGCCTCTTCTGGCCGCGCGACCCCAAACCAGGAGGCGCCGCCTCGAGCAGCGGCGCGCGCGGTCTCAACCGCGCCGTGCCCATAGCCATTGGCCTTCACGACGGCCATCAATTGCGCGTCAGAACTCGTGACAAGCGCACGCGCATTGCCCTCAATGGCCGATAAATCGATTTCCACCCAGGTCGCGTGCTGATTCCGTGGATCCACGAGCGAAGTATACGGAGCCGATGTCTTGATGTCCATGCCGTGGGTATAATCGCACGCCGAAACTCCATGTCTGATTTCTCTTATGAACTGACCGCACAATCGGGCCGCGGCCGGACGGGGGTTTTTAGTACCCCGCACGGCGAGCTCGAGACACCGTTGTTTGCACCAGTCGGCACTCAAGCGACCGTGAAGGCGCTTACGCCAGAGCAAATCACGGAGCTAGGTGCGTCGCTCGTCTTAGCGAACGCCTATCACCTGTACCTGCGTCCTGGCGACCAACGGGTGGCCGATTTGGGTGGTCTGCACACCTTCATGCATTGGTCAGGACCCATCCTGACCGATTCGGGCGGATTCCAGCTGTTCTCACTTGCAGACAGGCGCGTCGTGGACGACGAGGGAGTGACCTTTCGCTCGCACCTCGACGGCTCAGAGCATCGCTTGACGCCAGCCAAGGCAATCGCCATTCAAGAGAATCTTGGCGCGGACATCATCATGGTGCTCGATGAATGCACGGAGCCTTACGACCGGAAGTACAACGAACTTGCCATGCAGCGCACGCATGACTGGGCAGTTCAGTGCCTGGAAGCCAAGACGCGGGAGGATCAAGCCCTTTTTGGTATCGTCCAGGGAGGGATATTTCCCGATTTACGCAGAGAATCGGCGCGCTTCATCGCCGATCTCGATACCCCTGGGATCGGAATCGGTGGGTTGAGCGTAGGCGAAAGCAAGGAAGAGATGTACTCCATACTGGAGATTCTCGACGAAGAGCTCCCCGAGCAGCGACCCCGCTATCTGATGGGCGTGGGAGCGCCGGAAGATATTGTGGAAGGCGTGCGGCGCGGGGTCGACATCTTCGACAGTGTCCTGCCGACTCGGCTCGCTCGAAATCACGCGGCATTCACTCGGAACGGTCGAGTGAACGTGCGCAGCGCTGCGCTGGCAGACGATCCAGAACCGCTCGATGGTGAATGCGGGTGCTATACATGCAAGAATTTCTCTCGCGCTTATCTGAGACACATTGCGGCTGCAAAGGAGATGCTTTCCGCCACTTTGCTCTCTATCCACAATCTGAGGTGGCTCATGGACCTGACCCATGAGCTGCGCAAGGCAATCAAAGACGACCTGCTGGACGAGTTTTCTGATAAAACTCTGCGCCAACTTCAGGATTCCAAATGACCTGGGTTCAGGCCTTGATATTGGGCGCCCTTCAAGGTGCGACCGAGTTTCTCCCCATTTCGTCTTCGGGCCACCTGGTCCTTTTTCCATGGTTGTTTGGGTGGGATATCGATCCAGAGGTTCTCTTTCCTTTTGCCGTGGTGCTGCATTGGGGAACGCTGCTGGCCGTCATAGCCACTTTTTGGAGCGATCTGGTGCGCTTGGTATTCGCTGCACTTCAGGGCATTCGCAAGCGTGACCCCTTTGGCACAGCGGATGCGAAGCTGGCATGGCTGCTCATCGTTGCCACAATCCCTGCCGCGCTGGCAGGCGTGTTGTTCAGCGATCTCATTCGCGGTGCTTTTGCTCAACCCCGGGTGGTAGCGTTGCTTCTGATCATCAATGGCGGTTTGTTGATGCTGGGCGAATGGTTCCGGACTCGGCGCAGCTCTGTATCTGCGCTTTCCGAATTCAAGCTGCCCGACGCAATCGTGATCGGTCTATTTCAGGTGATGGCGCTACTCCCGGGTATTTCACGTTCGGGAAGCACGATCGTCGGCGGCCTGTCACGCGGATTGGGTCGGCTTGAATCGGCTCGGTTTGCGCTTCTGCTGGCGGTCCCGATCATGCTCGGTGCGGGAATCGTCGCGGTTGGCGATATCAACACGCTTTCGTCCGACTCCGCACAAGAATTGGTAGTTGGATTTTTTGCCGCGGCGGTGGTCGGATTTGCAGCCATCCGTTGGCTGCTTCGATTTCTTTCCCACGGCTCACTGCGCGGATTCGCGGCCTATTGCGCGGTGCTGGGCCTGGCCGCTATAGCGGCAGCGATAATCCGTGCCTAAAGCGGCAGTGATGATCGGGGGTGCGGCGTTGATCGCGGCCTGCGTTAGCTCGACACCTGAGATAGCGCCTGCGCTTCCAACCCCCTTCCCCGAAATTGCGACTACTCCCGAACTCGAGACGTGGGTGACCGAAAGCATCTTATCCTTCCGCGAGACACAACAATCTGACACTTTCATTGGTTTTGGCCTGCAGGTGTTGGAGCTGTCCGCAGGGCTTGAGTCCGCGGAGAGTCACGGATCGGCGCTTGTGGTCACCTCCACGGAACCGCCGCCCGGCTGGTTTGCTACACTACTTGGCAAGGATTCGGTAGCATTCGTGGTGAATGCCGAGTTCCCGCTGCGTGATCTGGCCGCCGAGCAGATCGTCGACATCTTCACCGGGCGGACCGACAACTGGCAATCGTTAGGAGGGCCCGACTTAGCGATCCAGGCCATCGTTCCACTGCAAGGCGCCGAGACCCGAAGCTACCTTCAGCAAACGCTTCTCGGAGATCGAAGGTTCACATCCTCTGCGATTCTTGGACCTGTACCCGAGGCGGTACTTTCGCTAGTTCAGGAGGACCTGGGGGCAATCGGGTTCCTTCCATTGTCTGCTGTGAGTGGAGATGTGGGGCTTCTATCAATCGATGGCCGCGACCCTTTGGAAGCGGACAATTACCCTTTCATGTTCGAGGTGCTGGCAATTGCGCCTGATGAGCCCGGTGGGATTGTGCGGGATTGGCTTGCGTGGCTGCAAGCGTCCGACTAGGAGGGTTTTAGGAAAGGGTTATTTTGGCGCTCCATCCCCACGCTGGTGGACGGGCCGTGGCCGGTCAGGAGCAGGGTCTCATCAGGAAGGTTTAGCACCTCCTTTTGAATGCTTGCAAGCAGCGTCGGCATGTCTCCGCCTGGGAGATCCGTTCGACCAACACTCCCTCGAAATATCAGATCGCCGCAAAACACGGCCGCACCGCGCTCGTAGGTGAGGATCACGTGCCCCGGCGAATGGCCCGGTGTGTGGCGAACTTCGAACTCTTGAGATCCCAGCGCCAACTTCATCCCATGCTCTAGATATACGGTTGGCTCGGGTCCGGAATCAAATTCGGAAATACCAAATGCAGATGCTCCCCCACCCATTCGCCAAAGTGAATGATCGTCCGCATGCAGGGCGACCGGTATCGGAGCTTTAGATAAGTCGGAAATCGCTCCTGCCCCGCCGAAATGATCGAAGTGCGCATGGGTGAGCCAAATCTGATTGATGCGCCAACTTCGTAGCCTCGCCTCACGATAAATGAGGTCACCGTCCCAGGCTGGATCGATAACCACCGCCAATTTGCTGGCAGGATCGGCAACCAGGTAGGCGTTCGTGGCCGCCAGACCTAGAACAAAAGAGACGATTTCAAGGTCTTGAAGGTGAATTTCGTCAGGCTTCAATTTGCCATGCCCCTGATAGAGTTTGATCTATCGATTTTACCCAGTCTTCTGGAGGTCCGAACGCGCCTGGACTACCGCCAATCAAACCAGGCCACGTAACGCCTATGTTATGCTTCCGCCCCTCGTAAATACCTATGACCTTCGCCGAATTCGTACTGCCCCAAGCTAAGCAGCGCAATCGAGCCTCCGTCAATCGGTGGATCCTCTCGCACACCATAGATCACCTCTGGATCGTGCTGATGACCGTGTTGGGAGCCTTCGGTAACGCGGCCCTGGCGGCAGCAGTGCCGGTGCTCCTCGGTCAGGCTTTTGATATCGTCATTGCCGGCCAGGATGTGGCGGAAGGATTGGCTCGAGTCGCAATCCTGATTGTCGTCACCCAGGTGATCCGCAGCGTATTGCAAGCGGGACGGAATTTCGGAGCGGATCTGCTGGGGCAAAGGCTGGAGCGCGATATTCGAGAGGAGCTTTACCTTAGCCTGCTCGGGAAGAGCATGACCTTCCACAACTTGCAGCCGGTCGGGGACACGATGGCCCGCGCCACGAACGATGTGCGTGAGATTGGCTTGATGTACAACCCGGGTTTCAATCTGGTCCTCGGATCGGCAAACTTCATCCTGCTCCCGCTCATTGTCGCTCCTTCCATTTACCCGGCTTTGATCGTCATCCCGGTTCTGTTCACAATTTCATATGCGATCGCGATCTGGGCTTACCTGCGAGAGCTCCGACCGGTGACAGAGAATGCGAGGAAGTCTTTTGGCGACATGAATGCGCATTTATCCGAAGCGATCGACGGAATTGAGGTGGTCAAGGGCCACGCACAGGAGGATCAGGAGGTCGAACGGTTCACAAGTAACGCATCCTCGTATCGAGAAGCGTTTGTACGGCAGGGGGATATTGAGGCCCGCTATCTACCTTTGCTGCTGCTTGGGCTTGCCGAGGCCGGTTCGTTTCTCCAGTCGGTGATTCTCTACCAACAAGGAATTCTCGACCTGGGCGATGTCGTGGCGTTTATGGGTCTCATCCAACTGTTCACGTTTCCCGCCTTTATCTCACTTTTCGCATACTCGCAGGTTTCGCTCGGCATGGCTGGAGCCCGCCGGATCCTCGAACTGATCAATCAGCGTACGGATTTGGATCGGAATCCCGAAGGATATGCCGCTCCGATGCAAGGCGAGATCGAGTTCCGAGGCGTCGACTACTCCTATGGAGAAGGGAATGGAGCGCTTCAGGAACTGACATTTCGGCTCGAGCCAGGCCAAACCATGGCTATCGTCGGCCAGACCGGCACGGGCAAAACCACGCTAGCCAAGATGATCAACCGCATTTACGAGGTGGGATCCGGTCAGGTGCTTATCGATAACGTCGACGTGCGCGAGTGGGATCTGGCTTCGCTCCGGGCTCAAATCTCGATCATCGAGCAGGATCTATTCCTCTTCTCGAGATCGATTTCGGACAACATCGCATTTGGCAAACGCGGCGCTTCCCAGGCTGAGATCGAACGGGCTGCCATGGAGGCCCAGGCACATGAGTTCATCATTGGATTCGCCGAGGGGTACAAGACGGTCGTCGGCGAGCGCGGAGTGACCCTTTCCGGGGGCCAGCGGCAGCGCATCGCGCTGGCGCGCGCCTTTCTGACCGACCCTCGCATTCTCATTCTTGACGATTCAACCAGCTCCATCGATAGCGCTACGGAAGATGAGATTCAGCGAGCCATTTTTCGCGCGGCTGAAGGGCGCACAACAGTCATCATCACGCATCGTCTATCCCAGATCCGCTGGGCCGATCTCATTCTGGTGCTGAGGCGCGGGCAGGTATCGGCGCTCGGCACTCACGAACAGCTGATCGAGGCCTCCCCAGCTTACCAGCAGATATTTTCTGAGCTCGGAGACTAATGGGTTTCTTTTCAGATCTAGCTCGCGAGGACTACGACCGCTCCTACACCGATTGGGAGCTGGTTCGTCGCCTGGCGGCTTACTTCAAGCGCCATGGCAAGAAGCTGACCATCACGCTGGTGGCTACGCTCATCGTAGCGGTCGCGGCCGCCTCGTCACCGGTGCTTGTTGCCTACGGGGTTGGGCTGCTCGACCAAAATTTACAGGATTCGCTGCTGTACTTGATTGCACTGGCTCTCTTCGCGCTTGGAGTCATAGTCTGGATGGCAAACTGGGTGCGCAGACGCGCAGTCACAAGGGTGATCGGTGATGTGATACTCGACTTGAGGACGGAGGCCTTCAGAGCGACCGCCTCGCATGACATGTCGTTCTACGATGAACATGCCTCCGGCAAAATCGTCAGCCGTATCACCTCAGACACAAATGAGTTTGCACAAGTTTCCGTGCTGCTCACGGAGCTCGTCACGCAGATGGTGCAAGTTGTCATTCTGATCGTTGTGCTCTTTCAAATTGATGTCCAATTGACACTTCTTGTTCTAGCGATGCTTCCTGTCTTGTTTCTAACCTCCCTGGGTTTCCGGTACTTGGCCCGGAGGGTGATGCGCCGCTCCATGCGAGCGGTGGCAAACGTGAACGCCAGCATTAAAGAGTCCGTAACAGGAATCATGGTGGCCAAGAACTTCCGGCAAGAGGAGGCGATTTACCGCGAGTTCGAAACCGTCAATGTTCAGTCCTATTCGGTGAACGTCAGGCGTGGCTTTGTATTGGCGCTCGTTTTCCCTACTCTAAATGCGATGATGGCGGTGGGTACCGCAATCGTGGTCTACTTTGGCGGCCTGGAGGCTGCGAAGGGCGCGATCGCGGTTGGAGCGTGGTATCTGTTCTTGCGCAGCGTCGATCGGTTCTGGTTTCCCGTACTGGGTTTGTCTTCATTCTGGAGCCAAATTCAGGGCGGCCTATCCGCTGCCGAACGCGTGTTCGCATTGATTGATGCTGAAGCGGCTGTGTTTCAAACCGATCATTTGCAGGTTCCTAAATTTCGCGGCGAGATCCAGTTTGCAAACGTCGATTTCCGATACCGGCCGGATGAACCGGTGCTTGAGGACTTCAACCTCGATATTGAGCCGGGAGAGGATCTGGCCTTGGTGGGCCATACCGGAGCCGGCAAATCGTCGATCGTCAAGCTGATCACCCGTTTCTATGAATTCCAGGGCGGCCAAATTTCAGTGGATGGGCTCGATATCCGTTCCCTGGATTTACAGGATTACCGTCGTCAGATTGGCCTGGTACCGCAAAATCCTTTCCTGTTTTCAGGCAGCGTGCTGGAGAATATCCGCTATGCGAGCCCCGATGCGACCGAAGATGAAATTGAAGAATTGGCGCGACGGATTGGCTCAGGAGAGTGGATGGAGGCGCTTCCAGAAGGCTTGCAGAGCCAAGTAGGCGAACGCGGCAAACGGCTTTCGATGGGCCAGCGTCAGCTGGTATCGCTCATGAGGGTGCTAGTGCAGCGCCCGGCCATATTTGTTCTCGATGAGGCAACCGCCAGCGTCGACCCATTCACCGAAACTCAGATTCAGGAGGCCCTGCAGTTAATCCTGGCTGACACGACCTCTATTTTGATCGCCCATCGGCTTTCGACCGTGCGGGCCTCCGACCGCATCATTGTGCTTCGCCAGGGCAGCATCATCGAGGAAGGCGATCACCAAGGTCTTCTGAATGATGGAGGCCACTATGCGGAGCTCTACAACACCTATTTTCGGCACCAGGCGCCAGATTACAGACCGACAATCGAAGGCGTGGATGAAGAGCTAGGGTACGTGAAAGTGGAACTTCCAGTCGATGAAAGGCTGGGGGAAAAGAAATGATGGAGTACGCTAAGACAGCCCATGAGCTCCTTAATCGCAAGCGGAAGCTGGACATGGCCTTGCACTAATAGGCCTAGGAAACGAGGCGGTTTAAATGTCAGAGCACAAACACATATGGTTATTCGAAATTTACGAAGAACACGAAAAGACGTTCTGCAAGTTTTTGTGCAGTTGCGGTTCTACGTTGGAGGGGAACGAGGTTTTGAGTCGGCTGAATGCCACGGAGTGGTTGAATGCAGCTCAGGCCAGGGCGGCTGCTAACTCGATTGAGGCTAAGAGC
>CAYZXF010000259.1:0-2823 GCA_964482355.1 uncultured Anaerolineaceae bacterium
CCCCCCTTTCGTGCAGCGTCGAGTACGCCTGGGTCTTAAATAGAAAGGGGCCGCCCTACTCGAGGCAGCCCCATGAAATCACCGTATTCGCTTACTCCGGCAATTTGAAGAAATCCATCAGCTTCATCGCCAGGCTGAGATCCCCTTTGAGCTTGACCTTGCCTTGAGCAAAGGCCGTCATCGCGTTCAGATCGCCGGTGATGAGTTTTAAGAAATCATCTGCATCGGCGGTGAGGGTCAATCTGGTGTTCTCTCTTGAGCCTTCAGTCACGGAGGCGGCTCCATCGTGTACGTGCAGAACCCAATCTCCACCGCCGTCGCCTGTCAGATTGAACAGAATATCGGCATCTAAATCACCAGCTTTTTCGGGCTGGAATGCGGTTGGCATAAGCTCCATCAGTTTTTCGATCGTAAGTTCTTCCGTCATATTCTCTCCTCAAGCTTTAGTTTAGATTTTCAAAGATTCCAGCTGCGCCCATTCCTCCGCCGATACACATCGTTACCAGGCCATATCGTGAATCTCGGCGCTTCATTTCGTTCAGTAGCTGAGTGGTCAGTTTGGCTCCTGTGCACCCTAGCGGGTGTCCGAGAGCGATAGCTCCTCCATTCACGTTCAGCAGCTCCGGATCGAATTCCAGTTCGCGCATCACGGCTACACTCTGGGAGGCAAATGCTTCGTTCAGCTCGATGAGTTCGATATCTCCCAATTGGATGCCGGTGCGCTCCAATACCCTGGGGACGGCCTTCACCGGGCCCACCCCCATGATCTCTGGCCGCACTCCAGCTGCGCCGAAGCCCACGAATCTGGCCATCGGCTCGATCCCTAACTCTACCGCGGTGTCGGCTTCCATGATTAGCACCGCCGCTGCGCCATCGCTGAGCGGAGAAGAGTTACCTGCGGTGACAGTTCCATTTTTCTTGAACACCGGCGGCAATCCTGCGAGGCCTTTCAGCGACGTCTCGCGTCGGAGATGCTCATCGGTCATGAATATCTGCGGTACTCGCATGCGAGTTCCGTCGGCTTCGACCCACACCTCGTCAAACTCGATGGGAACAATCTCGTCGTCGAACTTGCCCGCATCTACCGCCTCAGCCGCCTTGCGATGGCTGTGAAAAGAAAATTCGTCCTGATCCTCGCGCGTGATGCTGAACTCTTCCGCCACGCGCTCGGCGGTCAATCCCATGCTCATGTAGACCTCGGGGTTGTTTTCTACGACCCACGGATCCAGGCTGAGATGGTATCCGGTCATCGGAACCGCGCTCATCGATTCCACGCCGCCGGCAATCACAATGTCGGCGCCATTGGCGATGATGCGCTCGGCTCCTATTGCAATTGACTGCAATCCGCTGGAGCAGAATCGATTGATGGTTTGCGCCGGTACATCGACCGGCAAACCCGCTCGGATGCCGATTGGCCGAGCGACGTTGAGTCCCTGCGCCCCTTCGGGATAGGCGCAACCCAGCACCAGATCATCAACTCGTGCAGGGTCGAGCTTTCCCTCGACGCGACCTAACAGATCTTGGATTACGGCCACAGCCATATCCTCCGGCCGCACGTTTCTGGTTACGCCCTTCTTGGCTCTTCCGACCGCCGTGCGAGAGGCGGCCACAATCACTGCTTCTCGGCTCATGTCACTGGCTCCTTATCGTCCCCAACCAATTGGCTGTATCCCTGCGCGAATTCGGCTATTCGCAATTTTCGCGTCCCAGCATCTGATCTGGATGATCTCAATTCCTCAACGGCTTTCGGTTCTGCAGCATGTACCACATCCGCTCCTGGGTCTTCTCTTCGGCCGCAAGTGCGACGAACGCCTCTCGTTCCAACTCCAGAATGTATTCGTCTGGCACCCAACCTGGGCCACTAATGTCGCCACCGGTAAGAACACGCGCGAGTTGGTTCGAAACCACACCGTCGTGTTCAGTCGCGTATCCGGCATCCACCATGCTCCAGACCAGCATCTGAAGATCAGCAAGCGCATCCCGTCCAGCGGCCCACACCTGGCCGTCCTCCGGCGGTTGGTAACCGGCATCAGCCATCTGCAGCGCGGTGCGCTTGGCTTCCGCCAACAAATGATCCTGATTCATAATGATGCGATCGTCGCTCGATAAGAACCCCATATCGCGCGCTTGTTCGGCGCTCTCTGCAACTTTGGCCAGGGCGATCTGCTCGAAGATCGCTAGCAGATGCGGAAGCACGTCTGCGTCCTCTGTCCTCATCACAGGCCCTAGCCGCCGGCGCATCAATTCCTTCGTGCCGGAACCGGCCGGGATCAACCCTACCCCGACTTCCACCAATCCGATGTAGCTTTCGGCGGCTGCAACGACGCGCGAACCACCCATGATGACTTCCGCCCCACCCCCCAGCGCCATTCCAAATGGTGCCACGACGACCGGCTTCCGGCTGGCTCGCATGCGCTGAAGGACCGATTGCAAGGCACGGCCGGCCTCATCAATCAGATCCATATCCCCTTGCTGCGCAGCCACCGCGATGGTGAAGATGTTGGCGCCCACCGAGAAGTGCTTGCCCTGATTGCCAACCACCATCGCCTTCCATTCTTCCTTCTTGAGCTGATCCAGAGCTATTCCAGCCATCTGCAGGACATCCGCGTCCAACGCGTTGGAGGCCGGTGTGTGGAATTCGAGCAGCAGCACGCCCTCCCCCATATCAAGCAGGCTGGCCCCATCGTTGGCTTCCAATTCGTTCCCCTCGGCCTTGAGGTCCGAGATTAAGATCACTCTCGGATCGGCAGGAATTGGAACATAAGACTGACTGGCCAAATCGTAGGTTCCGATCACGCGGCCGTCCTGCCGCTGGTAAAAGCT
>CAYZXF010000260.1:0-2310 GCA_964482355.1 uncultured Anaerolineaceae bacterium
CTAGGGTTGGCAGAAGCGCCTGTAAGGAATCTGGCGTTTGAACTGGTCCGCGTAACGGAAGCCGCGGCATTGGCTGCTGGACGGCATATGGGCCGAGGAGACAAGATCTCAGGTGATCAGGCCGCGGTGGACGGAATGCGAGATTGTCTCGACTCACCCTTGGGATAAGCTCATGCGATATAGCCAAATTAAATACGACGCTGGAGATCGCCGGGGGAAATCTGGGGACTAAGGTTTGCAAGGTTCTCAGGTCTGCTTGTAGGCCGTAGGTCTGCTCGTAGGCCGGAGGTCTGCTTGCAGGGCCAATACCCGAATGCTATAATCACCCCGTCGGAGCATTATCGAGACATCCCCAACCACGCAATTTAGCCTGGCTGTTATCTAGCACCCACCGAGTGATTCCTATCCAGCACACTGTCGAACGCAAATACCGCGGATAGCCTCGCTTCCCGCAGGGAGAAAACTTATGAACATTGGGGAACTGGAAGCCTTATCCCTTACCGATCTGCGCGCTAAATCCAAACAATTGGAAATTCAAGGCGCGACACGCCTTAAGAAAGAGGACCTCATCCTGCGCCTCATGCAGGCCGAGGCTGAGCGCAAAGGCCTCGAGCTGCGTGGCGGCGTGCTCGAGGTCATGAACGAGGGCATGGGGTTCTTGCGCGCAGAGCACTACCTGCCTGGCCCGAACGATATTTATGTTTCGCAATCGCAAATTCGTCGGTTCGCTCTGCGGACCGGAGATATGGTCATCGGCCAGATTCGGCCCCCGAAGGACACGGAGAAGTACTACGGGTTGCTGCGGGTCGAGTCCATCAATGCCATGAACCCCGATCAGATAAAGAATCGGCCAAAGTTCGGAACGCTGACGCCGATCTTCCCCGAAGAGCGGTTCAATCTCGAAACCGATCGACACGCGCTGGCAAATCGCTTGCTGAATCTGGTTGCACCAATTGGTCGTGGGCAGCGTGGATTAATCGTTTCGCCTCCGAAGGCGGGCAAGACCACTGTGCTCAAGGGCATTGCCAATGCAATTTCGCAGAATTACCCGCAAGTGCACCTCATGGTGGCTCTCATTGGCGAGCGACCAGAGGAAGTGACGGACATGGACCGCTCCGTTGATGCGGAGGTTATCGCGTCAACCTTCGATGATCCCGGCACCTCACACGTGCGCGTAGCGGAAATGGCATTAGAACGTGCAAAGCGCCTGGTGGAATGTGGTCGTGATGTTGTGATCCTGCTCGACTCCATCACGCGCCTGGCGCGGGCCTACAACTTGATGGTCACACCCTCTGGCAGGACATTATCGGGCGGGTTGGATCCAGCCGCGCTGTATCCGCCGAAAAGATTCTTTGGCGCCGCACGCAATCTGGAAGATCATGCATCGCTGACCATCATTGCCACTTGCCTGGTAGACACCGGTTCACGCATGGATGATGTGGTGTACGAAGAGTTCAAAGGCACCGGCAACATGGAGCTGCATCTCTCGCGCAGATTGCAGGAACGAAGAGTGTTCCCTGCGTTCGACATTGACCGATCGTCGACCCGACGCGAAGAGCTTCTGCTTGGGCCGGACATCACTCAAAGGGTATGGCTTATGCGTCGGATGTACTCGCAGCTGATCACTGCGCCGCCGAACGGCGCCGGTATGGAGATGGTTAAAGCCACCGAGGCGATCATCGATCGCGTGCGCCGTACGGATACCAACGTCGAGTTCCTCGAATCGCTAACTGAAGAAGGCCCGTAGGCGCTTACGTGACGCAACCTGAATCCGCAGCCTGAAGAATCCGCAACGTTCCGGATTGGATCGGCTTCCAGGTTCGGCTAACCAACCCCTAATCTGCGACCAACCGTGCAAGAGTTCCCTCATTCGATCGATGTGTTATCATCCGCGCTTGTGCAAACAAGGCGTTGAATTGCGTGGGAAAACCGGCGCGAGCGGCACCTGAGAGCTTGCGACGCACCCTCTAGGAAGCTGTTTTGAAATCAGACGATCGCGGCCGATTTTCATTACCCCGTTACGCTGAGCATGCCGGCTTTTTGGTAATTGCGGCTGTCGGACTGCTTATAGCCCGCGCAGGGCTTGAGGCGCTGCCTGATCAGTCCGAACCGGTGACGGCACCGGTCGCTGTTAGCGCTTCAGCCCTCCAACTTCCCGATTACATACTTCCCTCCGATCCAACTCTTCGTAGACTGGCGGATGTCCATACGCTAATTCCGACCCGCGATCGACTGACGATCCTGAAGTATGTCGTTCAACAGGGCGATTCACTTTTCGGGATATCCAATCGGTTTGGGCTCGAGCCTGAA
>CAYZXF010000261.1:0-1763 GCA_964482355.1 uncultured Anaerolineaceae bacterium
CGCAGAACCCACCGATGAGCCGGCTGCGCCACCGCCGGAGGACACCGCAGTGCCTGCCGAGCCCGAAGAGCCGGCTGAAGAAGAAGAGCCTATGGAAGAGATGGAGACCATTCTTATCGGTGGAATCCATCCCCTGACCGGAGGCCTCGCGGCAGACGGCATCAATATGGATCGGGCGATCCAGATGGCAATCGATGAGATCAATGACGCGGGTGGTGTGCTGGGTGGTGCAATGCTGGCGTACCTCTCATCGGACTCTACCGGAGCAGCCGATGTGGGCCAGACGGAAGCCGAACGACTGATCAATGAGGGCGCGCAAGCGCTGATCTGCTGCTTCCAGTCGGCGGTGACCAGCAACGTAGCGGCGATCAGTGAACGCGAGGGTGTGCCGCTAGTGATCGATGTGGCCGTAATGGACTCCATACTCGATCAAGGCTACAAGAACACCTTCCGGCTGCAACCCAACGCGACTTCCATGGGTGTCAATGGAGCTAACTATCTCAAGGACATAGCAGAAGCCGCCGGTGACAGCGTAGAGAGCGTCGTAATCCTGTTTGAGGGCACGACTGGATTTGGAGACAGTGTGCGCGCTGCGTTCGTGGCTGAAGCGGCCAACTTGGGGATCGAGGTGCTTGGCGAAATCTCCTTCGAGCCGTTCGCTGTGACGGATCTGACGACCGAAATGACACGCGTCAACGCCCTGGCGCCCGACGTGCTCGTCGTGACCGGGTACTACAATGACGGCCTGCTTGCTGCGCGCAACGCGGAGGAAGTTGGTCTCGATGTCAAAGCCGTGTTCGGTTTGGCCCAGGGAACGTACGACCAGCCACAGTTCGTAACGGATGCGGGAGACTTGGCCCAGTGTTTCTTCGACAGCAACTTCCACTGGGATGCGGGAAATCCGGATGCCTTGGCGGTGCGCGAGGCATATGCAGCTGAGTTCGGAGAGCCGATGCGCACTGGCGCAGTCTTTTCCTATCAAGCTGTGTATCTGATCGCGGATGCTATCGAGCGCGCGGGCTCATCCGATCCGGGAGCTATCCGTGATGCTCTGGCTGATTCCGACTACTCTGAGTATCTGCTTCCCTATCCGGGAAATATCCAGTTCGACGAGACCGGCGAAAATGTCAACGCTCGACCGGTGGTCATGCAGGTTCAGGACGGCGAAGTGCTCCAGGTCTGGCCGACAGATCTGGCCGAAGCCACCCCCATCTTCCCCTGCGTTTCTTGGAAAGACTAGTTTTCGGTTTCGAACCGACGATTGCTGGGAGGTGTGGGAAACCACATCTCCCAGTTTCGCAGTCCTTTCAGTCATTCCCTCACCCGAACAATAAACAGTGGCCGTGATCCTTAAGAGTCGCAGACGAAAATTCATATTTGCGTCTGGCGCTGTTCTCTTTCTGGCCATACTCCTCGGGCTCAACGCGGATCAAGCGTCCGAATGGTTTGAGCTCAATGATCCTGTTCTGCGGCAGGCCCTAGTAACTGGCATCCTCATCGGAGGTGTCTTTGCGCTGGTTGCGATGGGGCTCACCCTCATCTTTGGCGTGCTGGACATCATCAATTTTGCTCACGGCGCCCTCATGACGGTTGGGATGTACATAACCTTCGTGCTGTTCGACAACTACGGCATCGACCCCTACGTCTCTATTCTGATTACGGTGCCGGCGCTGTTCCTCATCGGGGTAATCGTGCAGCGCGTAATAATGCGCCCCGCCGCCAACGCGCCTCCACATAATCAACTTCTCCTGACCCTCGGCCTG
>CAYZXF010000262.1:0-1647 GCA_964482355.1 uncultured Anaerolineaceae bacterium
TCATACAGGTTTTCCTCTCCTAGTGGCAGGCCATAGGATAGATAGCACCGGAGGATTCGTCAAGGTCGGATGCGCCTCATAAGCACGACCTCGCCGGCGATCACGACCACCGCAGCTAGCCCCGCATACAGTAGGGCCGAGGTTGAGGTCGTTTCCTCCAACACGAGGCTATACCAGGAGGATAACGCCATCCGCGTGCCGGTTTCACCGTTAGAGCCCTCCCAGGCCTGGAACGCGATCGGTATGAATTCGCCGGAACGTAGTTCGATGTCTTCAGGATCGCCGGTGATCAAAGGTCTCGAGAGCAGCAATCGGTAGTGCCCATCCACATAGTCCCACTGCGCGGTAACACTGGAATCTGCCTGTGGAGATATCCCGTCTTTAAGTCCCGTTCCAGTAAATTCGTGCACTCCATCTTCAGCGCTCCACAGCCATAAGTTGACCGGTTTGCCCGGTTGCCCCCATGCGAAGTGAGGCTTTTCCACACCTTCCGGGATGGAGTTTGGAAATTGGACCGCCAGGCGATCCGAATACGGACCCTCTCCCAGGAATGTTTCTAAGTTCACGTACGTCTCTCCCGCTTGCTCGTCCTCGATTCCGCCGGAGGTAACATCCTGCGTCGCATCATTCCACTCGACAAGCATTGCCACATCCGTCGGATTGTACAGAGCGCGGACGGTGACAGCATCGACTCCGGGCGTCTGCCATCGTGGACCGGCGATGACCTGTCCCGTCAGGAAGAACGAGACTGGTTCCACCGCTTCCCATGCCGCGTCATTCACGGATGTGGGCAGTTCTCCATCGATAAGCTTAGCGATTACGACGCTCTTTTCGGTTGGGACACCGATATGCAGCGATTCAACATAGGCTGCCAGCGCCCACCGGTCGTCATCCCCGATCACATCATAGAAGGAAGGCATCGGAGAGCCATCCAAGCCGGTCGAGAACCGCGTATAAATGTCTACCAGATCGCTGCCGCCTTTATAGCGCCAGGGCTTTGTCAGATCGGCGGGCTGGATTGCTCGGTCCGAATCGTCCGTAAGCGTAGGTGCCGATTCGCCGTCCGCCCTGCCTGCATCACCGTGGCACTTCCAGCATGAGAGCTCCTGATAGATTTGCTCTCCCCGCTCGATCATGCTGCTTGTGACCCTCGGAGGGTTCGGGATTTCAATTACCGGTGGTTCGTAGGTGCCCCAGAATGGAACAAAGGTCTGCGTAACGTAGTCCACTACTGCTTCAACCTCGGCTTCCGAAAGCACGCCTTCCCAACGGGGCATAGCAGTCCCGCGCACACCTGACTTGACGATATCAATCACATCCTGACGGAGTGGCAGCTCTCCGGAAGCGGTTGTGCGAAATTTGAATTGGCCTGCCGTGAAATCTCGTGGGCGCGGATCCAGATATTGGGCCACCGGCCCGTTCCCATCGCCTTGGTCACCATGACAGAAGGCGCAGCGCTCCTGGTAGATCACTGCACCGTCAATCTCGCCCTGGGCTGAAACCGAGAGCGCCACAGCCACTGTGATCACAAACACGGCGGGAAAGACCCAAACGAACCTACTCACCGGACGCTTCCTCCGGGCGACGAGGATCAACGCCTGCGATCTGGTATTCAGCCGCGATGATCTTCCAAATTTGATCGTCCGT
>CAYZXF010000263.1:0-13971 GCA_964482355.1 uncultured Anaerolineaceae bacterium
GATCCGGAACAGTGATGGAATTTTGCACAATATCCATCCCATGCCGACGAACAACCGCCCCTTCAACCTGGGTCAGCCAGTTGAGATGGAGACGACACGACAATTCGCGACTTCCGAAATCATGATCCCAGTTGAATGCGACGTGCATGACTGGATGCTCGGATATATCGGCGTCGTCGATCATCCCTTCTTTGCGGTCACGGGTACTGATGGGAGCTTCGAGATCTCCGGATTGCCTGCTGGGGACTATGTGGTCGAGGCGTGGCACGAGCTTTATGGGACACAAACCATCTCCGTCTCCGTTCCGGAGGACGGTACGGAGCAAATTGAATTCACGTACGAAGGCAGCTAGCTCGTAAAAAGGGATTACCCAATTGCCTAGCGTGAGGGCTTCCAGCGAATGGGCTGGAAACCGCGCGGGCTTGTATTTTGAGTGGGCGGCTTCTCGTGAGCATCTCTAAGCCGGAGGATCTATGGGCGGTCTAGTTCCAGGTCTGTCAACAATTGCCGGTCCAATCGACCAAATATTCATGGTCGTGTTGGTCCTAACCGGCATTGCCTTCGTTCTGGTGGAAGGCATCCTGATTTATTTTCTTATTCGGTACCGCCATCGGGAAGATCGCAAGGCGAAATATATCCATGGCGACCGCAGGGTAGAAATCCTCTGGACGGTCATTCCGGGGCTGATGCTCTTCGGCCTGGCCGTGTTCCAGTACGACACCTGGATAGCGGCTAAAATCGACTTCCCCTCGGAGGCCGTTTCCGAGGTTATCAGCGTCTCTGCCAATCAGTTCGAGTGGAATGCTACCTACGCCGGTGCGGACGGCGAGCTGGGCACAGCGGACGATATCGTGGCTCCCATCAATATCCTCCATTTTCCGATTGGAAAACCGGTGATCGTGAAGCTTGAGTCGACGGATGTTCTCCACAGCTTCTTCATTCCGGTGCTGCGAGTGAAGCAGGATGCCGTCCCTGGTAGACCGTCCCAAGTTTGGTTTGAAGCCCTCCCAGATTCAGAGGGGGAATACGAGCTGGCATGCGCGGAACTTTGCGGCCTGGGGCACTACCGGATGCGCGGCTTAGTTACGCTTGAGACTGAGGAGAAATTCGAAGCATGGCTGGAAGAAATTGCCGCCCGACGGTAAAGGAGAGCGATGACGGAAACGGCTGAACTGAGTTTCGTTCGACGCTACGTGTTCTCGACCGATCACAAAGTGATTGGGAAGCAGTTCCTGTTTACTGCCATGGGCTTCTTCACTATTGGCGGGCTACTGGCGATCCTCATGCGTACCCAACTCGCCTGGCCGTGGCAGGAGATCCCCATCATTGGGCCGTTGCTCTATGGGGAAGCGAGCGCCAACATCCTGCCCCCCGAGTCGTACCCCGCGCTGGTTACCATGCACGGGACGATCATGATCTTCTTCTTCATTATTCCCATATTATCCGGGGCGTTGGGAAACTTCCTCATCCCCTTGATGACCGGCGCCCGCGACATGGCCTTCCCTCGGTTAAACCTAGCCTCCTACTGGCTGATGGTGCCCGCCTTTATACTGGTGCTCTCGAGCTTCCTTGTTACGACGGGTCCTGCCTCCGCGGGCTGGACCTCCTATGCACCGCTCAGTATTCTTCAAGACGCAGCGCCAGGCTCAGCGATGGGCCAGACGTTATGGGTTCTCAGCCTCATGCTGGTGGGGACATCATCGTTAGTTGGGGCCATCAACTACATCACGACGATCGTGATGCTGCGTGCCCCCGGCTTGGATATGTTTCGTCTGCCGATGACGATTTGGGCGCTTTTTATCACAGCCATCCTGGTGACCTTCGCCACTCCGGTGCTTACTGCCGCTCTCATTCTGATGTTTTTCGATCGATCCCTTGGTACTCTCTTTTTCGCTGCCGGAGAGGGGCAAGTCATCTTATGGCAGCACCTTTTCTGGTTCTACTCTCATCCGGCGGTCTACATCATGATTCTGCCTGCCATGGGCGTGGCGTCCGACGTCATATCCACCTTCTCACGCAAGCCGCTCTTCGGCTACAAGCCGATGGTGTATTCGATCTGGGCCATCGCAGGGCTTGGATTTATTGTGTGGGGACACCACATGTTCGTTAGCGGCATGAATCCTCTCCTAGGAATCACGTTCATGACCTCGACCATGCTGATCGCGATTCCGTCAGCGATCAAGACCTTTAACTGGCTTGGGACCTTGTGGAGGGGCAACTTACAGTTGCAGGCGCCCATGTTAAACGCGCTGGCCTTCGTTTCAACATTCGTTATAGGGGGCCTGAGCGGAATTTATTCCGCAGCGACCCCAGTTGACATCTTCTTGCACGATACCTACTGGATCGTGGGTCACATCCACTATGTGCTGTTCGGCGGCAGCTTGTTTGGAGTGTTTGCTGGCGTTCAGTACTGGTTCCCCAAGATGTTTGGGCGGATGATGAGCAATACGGCGGGCGTATATCACTTCGTAATCACCTTTGTGACTTTCAACATGATCTTCCTGCCAATGTTCTATCTTGGTGCATTTGGCATGCCGCGCCGGATCGCTGACCCCTATCAGTACGAGATGTTTTCGGGATTGCAGGGCACGAATCAATTCATGACTTATTCGCTGTTTATTCTTGCGGCCGCCCAACTCATCTTCGCATCCAATTTCTTCTACAGCCTTTTCCGAGGGAAGGTCGCAGGAAAGAATCCGTGGAAAGCTAATACGCTTGAGTGGACCACCGAGTCGCCGCCGCCTCACGAGAACTTTGACGAGATTCCGACCGTATACCGCGGGCCATATGAATATAGCTCTCCTTTGGTGTCCGCAGATTACTTACCGCAGGATCAATACGTGGACGCGGCCAAACCGCCAGAGGTAATACCTCAACCGGTGGTGAGCCCGGCTGCGGGAGACTGACATGGCGACTGCAGAGCAAACCTCCTCTAACCCATTGCCCGGCGTCAGCATCACGAAATTTGCCATGTGGCTCTTCCTGGCGTCGGAAGTCATGTTCTTCGCGGGGCTGATCTCAGCCTACGTGTTGCTGCGGATTACATCGCCGGCCTGGCCGGATGTCTCCGAGCTTCTAAACGTCCCTCTGGTAGCTGCGAACACTTCCATTCTGCTCATCAGCAGCGTGACGATGGTGTACGGCTTCGCCTCCATCGAGGACGGCAATCAGTCCAGAATGCGGCGTTTCCTGATCGCCACTGCCCTCTTAGGCACCATCTTCGTCAGTGTCCAAGCGGTCGAGTGGGCCCAGCTCATTGGCGAGGGAGTGTCTGTAAGCAACAGCGTGTTCGGTTCGACCTTCTACGTGCTCACCGGCTTCCACGGCCTGCATGTTTTAATTGGAATTCTGTTTCTAGTGCTTACCATTTACCGAGCCTACCGCGGACGCTATAGCCAGGCCGAACATGATGGTGTCGAATTGATGGGTCTTTACTGGCATTTCGTCGACATCGTCTGGATCTTTCTCTTTACAGTCATCTACTTGATCTAGCAGAAGGAGCGACTCCTGAGCCAGCAAACCGGCGCCGCAAAACACCGACCAAACTATCTACTAATCTTCGGCGCACTGTTTGTGCTGACCCTCATCGAGATTGGCATCGCGCTCACTGGAATTGCTGCAGCGGCTCAGGTCGCAGTGCTGTTGGCCCTGGCCTTTACCAAAGCTCTTCTGGTAGCGCTGTATTACATGCACCTCAAATTCGAAGGTCCCATTATCAGGATCATCGCCGCGGTGCCCATGCTACTGGTGCTCATCGTCATCCTGATCCCGATCTTCGATGTGTGGATTTTTGGTTAGACTTCCCCTATAAGCAATTGGGAACATTCTAGTTTCCGGCTAAGCGAACCAATCGGAAACTACCAAGTAGCAAACTCGGTATCTCGACTGAGCCGCTCTTTGTTATCCGCATAATGTGGCTCAGGAAGGGTAAGATTTAGGTGCATCCCAACCGCATAAACCTCGATAGGAGAACAGAATGGCCGATCAAGAAGTAGTGCTCGAGCAGGCTCCGGTGCGGGATTGGCAGACCGGGCCCGTCTATCTGAAGGCAGTGATCCCCACTGACAACTCAGAGCTATGCCATGCGGGGATTGATTGGGGAGTCGAATTCGCCCGGAAGTGGGGGACCGTGCTGGTCGGAAACCATGTTTACGCCGCGCGATTGCATGATGACAGATTCCGACAGCTCGAGACGGGCTTACCGGCCCGCTTCCAAACCGAGAAGGAAGTCAAGCGGCAGCGCAACATTCACGACAAACTGATCGAGACCGGCTTGATCTTGATCTCGGATTCGTTTCTCGATGTGCTCGACAATCGTGGGGAAGAGAACGATGTGGAGATTGAGCGCAAGCTCATGGAAGGTATCCACTTCGAGCAGCTAGCAAAAGACATCAATTCGAATGACTACGACCTGGTGATCATGGGTGCTCACGGGATCGGGCAGGTCAAACGAAGCGAGATCGGAATGGTGACTGCCAGAGTGGCGCGGCTGATCACCACCGACATGCTCATTATGCGGGAGGCCGATCGCACATTGACGGATGGAAAGATCCTGGTCGGTGTGGATGGTTCCGCCTATTGTTTCGTTGCGCTTCGAAAAGCCTTGCGGCTGGCCCAAGAGTTCGGCGCCACCGTGCACGCGGTAGCGGCATTCGACCCCTTCTATCACTACGCGGCCTTCGACAACATACGCTACGTGTTATCCAATCAGGCCGGCAAGGTCTTCAAGTTTGAGGAGCAGGAAGAGCTGCACAACAACATCATCGACCGGGGTCTCAAGACTGTGTGCGAGGCCAATCTGATGCGAGCGGAGCAGGTGGCATTGGAGGAGGGCGTGGAGATCACCACCGAGGTCCTGGTTGGGAAACCGTTTGCCAAGACCGTTGAAGTCTGTGAGCGGGACGATTATGACTTGACGATTATCGGGCGGTGGGGGGCACACCATGTAGAGGGTGCCGACATGGGCTCCAATACCGACAACCTTCTCCGACTGATCCCCACCAACTTGCTGATTGTAGGCGCGGCGGATGCCAAACCGTTTGACATTCCACTATTGGAAGAATACGAAGAGGAGCCGCTGGATTGGGACGACGATGCACTGAAGCTCATCCTGCGGGCACCCCCTTTTGCCCAGGGCATGGCGAAAGCCTCGGTCGAGGAATATGCCAGGAACGAGGGCTATGATCGGATCACTTTGGAACTACTTCATGGAGCACTGGGGGGCCTCCTTCCGCCCTCGGCCATGCATCTCATGGGGCTGGAGACAGAAGATAGAAAGCTGGCAGAGGCGCGCGAACGTGCTCGCTCTCCAATCGAGGAATATGTTCCTCACGAGCGGGCCTTCCCCTGGACCGAGGAAGCTCTGGAGCGGGTCCAGAACCGGGTGCCGCCTTTTATTCAGCCCATGGCCATGTTAGCGATGGAGCGTTACGCACGCGAGAAGCAGCTCTCGGAAGTGGACCTCGACGTCACGATCAAGGTGGCCCAGAATCTCGGGTACGCCGGTGATGACGGAATGGGAGATGAGCTGCTATGGACCGATGAGGCCGAGGTACGGCTTGAGCGGGTTCCAAAGTTCGAGCGCCAAATGGTGCGCGAGATGGTCGAGAGCCTTGCGAGGGACGCAGGGCATGATGAAATTAGCTATGAGGTGGCGGACGAGATGCTGATCAAAGTACGTGAACTCTGGGAGGCTCAGGGTGAAGGCGCCTTCGGCTTCTTCAAAGGCATAAGTGGCCCCGAGGCTCAAAAAGGCAATGGAGCCGACGGCGAGTAGCGAAGTCAAAGCTGACCCAAGCTAAACCTGAGTCGCAAGCCGTCCGCGAACCAGCCAGACCAATGGAGAACCCGCGAGGTGCAGTCTGACACAGGCTGATCCCCAAGTCGATGTTCTGGGCCAGGTACTTGCCCAGCGTGAGGCGGTCGATACGCGCCTTGAGACCATCGACCACATCGTTGCCGTCAGCAGCGGAAAAGGGGGCGTGGGCAAGAGCGCCATCACCGCCAATCTGGCCGCCGCCTTAGCTATGGAAGGCGCGCGGGTCGGCGTTATGGATGCCGACATCCACGGGCCCTCGGCAGCCCTCATGTTGGGTGCGCGTGGTCAGCAGCTCCGGATTGACGAGGCCGGAGTCCGACCGGCGATGGGCGTGGCAGATATCAAAGTCATGTCCATGGATCTTTTCCTGACGGCCGATGAGGACGCGGTGCGCTGGAAGCATCCGGGTGGCCTGGCCGACGACGAGTATGTCTGGCGCGGCACGTTAGAGGCGAACGTGCTGCGTGAATTCTTGGCCGACACAAGCTGGGGTAAGCTCGATTGGCTGTTGGTGGATATGCCTCCGGGCGCCGACCGCTTCGAGACGCTGGTTCGCCTCGTGCCTCAACTGACCGGCACCCTGATTGTCACAACGCCTTCTATACCGTCGCAGGGGGTCGTTAAACGCTCAATCACCTCCGCGCGGAGTGCAGGGGCGAGGATCCTGGGACTGATCGTGAATATGATATCTGCGCAGCATCCGAAGGTGGATCTGGCAGGATTGGAAATCTTGGCGGCAGTTGCTTACGATTCCAAATTTGCGGAGAGCACGGACGCAGGGCGACCGTACGTTCTCGAACACGCCGACGCTCCGGCAGGTCAAGCGATCATTCAGCTAGCTCGTAGTTTGAAGGAGTTGGTGAGCAAGTGAAGTTTGTATGTGAGGACTGTGGCGAAGTCATGGAGTTCGTCGATAACCAGACTGACTCTGCCGAAGGCATTATGAAGATCAGCTACGTTTGCCCAAATTGCGAGCGCACCATCTCGATGGTCACCAATCCGGGGGAGACCCAGATGGTCTCCAGTCTCGGAGTAACGATTGGCCATGAGGAACTTTCCGAGGGAGACCCGCAACCGATGGAAATGGTCCGCGGGGCGCTTGAAGGCGGGACAGAAGCCGCGGAATCATCGAGCGGGCCGGATCCGATCTGGAGCGAAGCGGCCGAGAAACGCCTGGGCGCCGCGCCCACCTTTGTGCAGGGCATGGTGAGACGGCTGTACACGGACTGGGCCAAGCAGCAGGGCTACACGGAAATCACTCCGGCGGTGATGAGTGAGGCGAGGGATAACCTAGGAATGGAAGGGATGTGAGCCCGCGCCTCGATATTGTGCATAAGGCGTCGGCAGTCAAACAAGAGGATCGCGACGCGCTTGGAGGGAGCGCACTATGATCGAGCGCCTCGACAACCCACATAAACAGGCGGCTGTCGGGTACGCGGGCCTTGGCGTATTGGTCATCTTGATAACCTTTGCCGCTGATCTCGTTCCTGAGAGTCGCTCCGGCGCGGTCGTGGAGCTTACTATCGGCGCGACCTTCATCCTAATATTTGCAGCCCTCATTTATCGGGGCTGGTGGCCGCTATCTGCCTTGCTCATGTTCAGCAACAGCTGGCGTGTATTCACCTATTTCAATGACGGGCGTGGTCTGCACGTCGAGTTTCTTCCCCCCAGTGCGTCTCCCATCGAAGCCCAACCTGTGGCATTCATCAACGCCACCCTGATGGTGACCATCGTCATACTCCTGGCGCGCTCGGCGCTGAGTGGCTTGTCCTCGTGGAGGATGCAACGCGCGACGTGAGTGCCGATAACGGATTCAAGCCCTCCCTGATCTCTTGGAATCTCACGAAGCGATGCAATCTGCGCTGTCCCCATTGTTATATAGAGGCTGGCGCGAAGGCCGAAGGGGCTCGAATCGAGGATGAACTGACCACCGACGAGTGCCTGGCGACCATCGATGACATGAAGGAACTAGGCACGGAGATGCTCATTCTCACCGGGGGGGAACCACTCCTGCGGAAGGACATCTACGATATCGCCAGCTATGCTTCAAGTCAGGGAATGTGGGTTGTGATGGGGACGAACGGGGTTCTCATCAACGAGCCAGTTGCGAAGAAGATGGTCGAGTGCGGAGTCAAGGGGGTGGGCATCAGCATCGACTCCACCAACCCGGAGGTTCACAACACCTTCCGGGGTGGGCCCGACGCCTGGGAACACTCGGTGCGGGCACTGCGGACTTGTCGCGATTACGGCCTCGAAGTGCTGGTCCAGACGACTGTCATGGAGATGAACTATGACGAGATTCCGGCCATGCTGGAATTCGCACGCGATCAGGGCGCCTGGTCGTTCAACCTGTATTTTTTGATCCAGACCGGCCGCGGCCAAAAAATGAACGACCTATCGGCCGCGCGTACCGAAGAGATGCTTACGTTCCTGGCAAACGAGCAGGATCGCTACCGGCCCATGCTGGTTCGCGCCAAGTGTGCCCCACATTTCAAGCGCGTGGCATACGAAGCTGGCCTCGGGGGTATCGAAAGTGGAGGCTGTATGGCAGGCACCGAGTACCTGCGAATCACTCCTGAAGGCGACATAACCCCCTGCCCTTATATGCCTCTGACGGTTGGCAACTTGCGTGAGCGGTCCTTCCGTGAGATCTGGGAAGAAGCACCTGAGCTGGTGGCCTTGAGAGATCCGGAGCAGCTCAAAGGCCGCTGCGGGAGCTGCGAGTACAAAGAGCTGTGCGGCGGATGTCGCTGCCGCGCCTATGCACAGTTCGGCGACTATCTGCAGGAGGATCCGGGATGCAGTTACGAGCCGCGTGGAGGCCAACTGGAGTTCAAACAGGTAGAGTGGAGCCGCGAGGCTCGTGCTCGCTTGGAGCGTATCCCCATCCAATTCATACGAAATAAGGTAGAACGCGGGGTAGAGGCTTACGCAGGCCAGGGCTCCGCTTCGATCGTAACGGTCGACATAATGAAACGCGCGCTCGCCGGCTTCGAACGCCCGCCTGCTTTTGGCAAGGCGCAGGACGAAGATCAACGACTGGAAGTAGAGCGGCTGCTATAGATTCTGCTCGGCGACTAGAGACCTACTTAGGACCACCAACAAGAATGACGGATCGTGAATTATCCGACCGTGTGGTCGTTACCGACAGGATAGACAAGCTTCGCCTCCAAGGACGTGCGAAGGAGTTCGAGATAAAGAAACTTCCGGATAAATTCGTTTATTCATACACATTCTGGGTCTACGATTGGAAAGAGACGACACGCAAGCGTCGCTACAAGAGGTAGCGGTCCGGACGATAGAAAAGGTCGAGATCCCGGCGGGGCCTTTCCTCATGGGAAAGGAAAAAAACACTGTCGACGTCGCGGCCTTCCTCATTTCACGCTATCCCGCCACAAACGAAGATTATCTGGCATTCGTAACAGATACAGGGCATCGCATTCCTAAATGGCATCCCAAGGGATTTCCTCCGGAGCTAGCCAGGCATCCGGTCGTCAACGTGAGCTGGGAGGACGCAGAAGCATACGCTGATTGGTCTGGAGGCCGGCTGCCAAGCGAAGCCGAGTGGGAGAAGGCCGCACGCGGAACCGATGGGAGACTTTATCCCTGGGGAATGAAGCTCATTGCGGCCAACTTGAACACTAGCGAAGGGAAGACAGAGGGTACTCACCCGGTGGATGCCCATCCTGGAGGCGCATCTCCTTACGGAGTTTTGGATATGTCAGGGAACGCATGGGAGTGGACTTCGACACTATATGAGCAGGGCGAGGAATGGCGGGTCCTAAAAGGCGGCGCCTGGGATTTTAAGGGTTTTAAGGACTCACGGTGCTCTTACCGGGTCTACTTTGCTCCGACCTTCCGCAATCATGCGGTGGGCTTCCGGTGCTGCTGGGATTTGGATCAGTCTGAGGCTGCCTCGTGAGCCAGGACTTACAAACCCGACCGGTTCTCGTCAAATTCCTACGGCGGTTGAACGACCGATGCCGGCGGAGTGGGAGCAGCGCGCCTGTATTTGGGAGACGGGGGATCTAACTCAGCTATCTGTCTTGCACTTCGACCCTTAAAGTACAACATTCCGGCTCATCGCACTTGGCGACGAGCCGGATTATTTTATCGTAATTGCGTTCATCGAGCATGGTTGGATCGAGCTCGAGGAGATGGATCACAAGTTAACCGATCTGTTACCTTAGTTTAAGGCGGAAGCCACCCAGCAAGATCCGGTCGAATTTCGCGCAAAGTACAAGGGTCTGCGCTAATTGTGGAAGTCGGTTGGCGCGGCCTAGCGTTTAGCGCAAGGTTACGGAGTAACCGATAGACTGCCTTCCATTCCACCTTCCAGGTGGCCAGGTACGCTACACACCACCTGATAGGTTCCTCCATCAGAGGGGGCGGTGAAGGTGAACGTCGACGAACCTCCGGCGCCAACGCTAGTCTCCGCGAGCACATTCGCCTGATCGGACTCGTCGAACGGCGAGTCGACACTATATCCGGCCTCCATCACTACCCAATTGTGTTCGAGGGTGCCGCTGTTAGTAAGTGAGACCGTGACCTCGCTCCCCGCAGAAACGGAATTTCTGGACGGTGTGAATGAAAACTCGGTCATATCAACGGTAATCTCCGAAGTGCTAGGCCCACCGCAGGCCGCGATCAATAAAGTCCCTATTACGAGCATGGCAATCATTGAAATTCTTCGCATGGTACTCCTCCGTTAGAGTAAAAGTCTAAGCCTACTCTGCTCAAGCCGCAAGAGTCCCGAATCCCGTAGAATGGAGACTCAAGAACTGATCTTGCGGCCTTTACTCAGATGGTTTTGATGAGGGTGAACAACGCCGAGAAGCTCTCCGAAAAGGTGATCTAGCGCCTCAGGGACATTCGATCAGGAGAGAACTTCGCCAGATCGAAACTCGGAACCTCGCCCACCACGATTCGCCTCACCGCGTCTGCGGTAATCGGCGCCAACAGAATTCCGTTGCGAAAGTGACCGGTAGCGATAACCAGGTTTGGAAAATCAGTGGTGGATCCGATGATCGGCAGGTCGTCCGGCGTCCCCGGGCGCAGCCCGGCCCATGCTCCAGAAAACTTTGAAGTCTCCAATGTAGGAGAGATCTCGAAGGCGCCCTTTGAGACGAAACCCAGCCCATCAGGGGTATTAGAAGCGTTGAAACCAACGTCCTCAACCGTCGCCCCCAGCATGGTTTGGGCATTGTCTCTTGGAACGATGTATGCCCTCGGAGAGTGAATCACTCGCTTGAAATATGAACCTTCAACCGAGTAGGCTTGTCCGCGCCGTGGTTTTACTGGTACGTTCCAGATCTGACCCGACCAAGCGCCGGCGGCCAACACGACCCAATCCGATTCGTAGAGAGTCTCCCCAGCACGAACGCTGGCGATCTGCCCGTTGTTGTCTTCGATTGAATCCACCTCGGCCTGCTCAAATACGGCGCCGGCCTGCTGTGCAGCGCGAACAATAGCTTGGGTCAAAGCGGTGTTATCGACCCATCCATCATGTGGGGAATACAGGGCCCCGGCAATCTCGGGATTGAGGTTCGGCTCCAGGATCAGGGCCTCTTCGGGCGTAGCCCGCTCAAGCTCGACCCCTTCGTCGAGGTTCACACGGAGGGTCTCTTCCAGCGATGCCAAGTCGTCCTCATTAATGCCAAGGATGAGCTGCCCTTCCTGCCGAAAATACACCCGCTCGCCAACCACTTCTTCTAACTCATCGATGACCGCTGGGTAATAATCACGGCTCTTACGTGCCAGCATGCGCATCGGCTCAGGCATCGTGTCGGGCCGACCGTGAAAAGTCAGCACTCCTAATGCGGCCTGAGAAGCCTCGCTGCCGGGTGCGGCCCGATCCAGGATCTTGACGCTCAGTCCAGCCTGGCTGAGTCGCCAGGCACAGGAGGCGCCAATGATGCCGGCACCGATGATAAGTACGTCAGTCATTACTGTGTGCCATCCGGTTCTGGTGGGACTTGCCTATATTGTTACGGGGTTTCGCCGAATGGTACTATGCCTCCATGGGTCCAGTAGGTTTCTGGATACACCACAGCCGCATTATCTCGGCTCTGGCCGTCCTCGAAGTATTGGAGGAACAGCACGGCCGGATCTGGCCACTGGTGCCACATGTAGTCGGGCAGGTCGCTCGGGACTGGGTTGTCTGACCCATATGGGAAATACAGCCTTCCCAATGCGCCCTGCATGTCGGTCGCCTCGAGCGCGGAGATGATGGCATCCGCGTCGATTGAGCCCGCGCGATTGATTGCATCCGCCAGGAGCCGTAGCGAGTCGTATGCCTCCAGGGCGTAAGACTCGGGGAACGTGTCGAAATGCTTGCGGTACTCGGCCTCGAACGCCTTCGTGACGTCGTTGGCCAACGACGGTACCAGACCTACCTGACGGAAGGTGCAGTAGTTACCATCCGGTACATTGGTCCAGTAGTCGGTCGAGTTGGCAGCGACCTGGTTGGCGATGCAGACTGTGTCTGCGGTCGGCGTCAGGCCGGCTGCAGCCGCCTGCTGTTCGAAATTGTAGGAGGTTTCGCCCGTGATCAGAACCAGCACCACGTCTGGGGTAGGACCCTCCTGGATACGAGCGATTACCGAAGCAAAGTCCTGGGTACCCAGGTCAGCCTGGTAGGTCTCAGACTCGATTCCACGTGCGGCAAGCATCTCGGTTGTGGCTTCGGCAGCTGAAATGCCATAGTCCGTGCTTTCGGTCATGATCACGACGAACTCGGCACCCAGGCTCTCGATAAAGTTGACATCGGCTTCGGCTACGATGGACGAGGTGGGGGACACACGGAAGACTTCCGGATACCCAACACTGGTGATGGTGTCGTCCCAGGTATTGAAGACCGTCGGGATGTGGTATTTGTTGGAAATCTCCTTCATCGCAACGCCAGCCGCGCTGTGGTATTCGCCGACCACCGCCACCACGCATTCCTGCGTAGCAAAGTATTCCATGGCGGCGGTACCACGCTCCGACAGTGCGGAGGTGTCGTAGAACACCACATCAACCGGCAGACCGAGCACTCCACCTGCGGAGTTGACTTCGTCAACCGCGATGTTGATGGCGGTCTGCATGGCGCGTCCACCAATTACAAAGCCAGGAGCCGAAAGCGGCACAGTAACACCGATCTTAAGTTCCTCGAGCCCGGCCAAATCTGTCGGAGAACACTTGCCTCTGGGGGCCGCAGTGACTTCCACAAACGTGGTTTCGCCCGGGACCTCGACGATCTCAGTCACCACGACTTGCTCAATAATCGTCTCTGGTGTGGGGGTCGCACAGGCTCCCATCAGCAGCGCCACCGCGGTAATCGCGAGTGCCCATAAATTCTTTCGATGCATGCTCCTCCTCTTCAATCGGATTCTTGCGGTGCAAACATCTTTACATAGACTCCATCCTTCGGGCAACAGGTAACTGGATCTACCCGTCGGCCACAATCACGCGCTGATCAAGCCATACGGTCGGGCGATACATCACCATGTCGATGTGGACCGCGCTCTGGATGTTGCCACCATAAAACAAATTGTCGCCCAGCGCAGCGTGAACGTCGCCGCGCGCCTTCTATTCCTCCGGGAAATCGCCGTTTCGCCGCGAGAGTGGATTCAAGCCGATGCCAAATTCAGCCAGGAGGCGGCGCACGATGAGGTCTGCAGACCGGGTAAGGTCAATGCTGGTAGCGTCCAAGCTTTAAGCCTCGCCTTTCATCAAATCACGGCCTGCTCGCGAAGGGTTTTGATATCCGCGGGGCTGCAGCCCAATTCGTTGAGCAGCACACTCTCGGTATCTTCACCCAGGGTCGGAGGCGCCTTCCGGACCCGAGCCGGAGTGCGGGACAACTTCGGTACCGGACCTAGTTGCTGGATCGGTCCCAGGCTGGAGTGCTCGACCTCCAGAACCATCTCGCGCGCAAGCACTTGCGGATCGTTCAGCACCGTCGGGATATCGTTCACCGGCCCAACTGGAATCCGGTGTTCGAGCAACAGATCAATCCATTCGCTGGCCGCCTGCTGGCGAAAAACTTCCTGGAGCTCTGGCACGAGCGTATCGCGGTGCTCGACTCGGTCTGCATTCGTTCGATACCTCGAATCCTGGCCAAGGTCCGTTCGGCCTACCGCCGTGCAGAGTCTGTCAAATTGTGCGTCGGT
>CAYZXF010000264.1:0-1935 GCA_964482355.1 uncultured Anaerolineaceae bacterium
CTTCTCCGATGCGGGAGACTCCTGAACAGCGTCCATAAACGCCAATTCCAGCGCCAGGCCGGGCTGCCACGCTGTGCGCTCGCCGCGGGTCGCCTGGCTGAACGCATGCATTGCAACCAGAATACCGTCGGTCTTCATCAATTCCGCCTGCGCAACCATCCGTTCGCTTTCCAGATCGATCTTGTCACTGGCGGTGATCAACAAGAGCATTCTCAACCATTCAACAACCTGTCTGGCAAACTGGCGTGGGTCGGTTCCCCCGTCCAGGGCTTGACTGATGATTTCGAGCCCGGTCCCGATTTCCCCGTGGGCGATAGCTTGCACGAGATCTCCAACCGTCTCGTCCAGCGCAGTCCCCAGGACCTCCTGGGCCTGTTTCAGGGTTACCGCCCCTCCCATCGACAGCAGTTGATCGAGCAGCGAAGTCGCATCGCGCAGGCTGCCGGTCGCCTGGCGAGAAATGAGCTGTAGGGCTTCGGGTTCAATTTCGTAGCCGCCGTCGCGAACCTTTTCATCGAGGTAGCTGGATATCACATCGGTCGGGATTCGCCTGAATTCGTGCCGCTGACATCGGGAGAGCACGGTGGCTGGGATCTTGTGTACTTCCGTTGTAGCCAAGACAAATATGGCGTGCGATGGTGGTTCTTCCAATGTCTTCAACAGCGCATTGAAAGCCGCCGTCGATAGCATATGGACTTCGTCCACGATATAGACTTTGTAGCGTCCTTCGTTTGGAGCGAAGTTGATCCGCTCCCGCAAGTCACGGATATCATCCACGCTCGTGTTGGACGCCGCATCGATCTCAATCAGGTCTAGATAACGTCCCTCATTTACAGCCACACAAGCCTTGCAATTATTGCAGGGCCTCTTCGCCAGTGATTCGTCCAGGCAATTGACCGCTTTTGCCAGGATCCTGGCCGTGCTGGTCTTGCCGGTGCCGCGCGGTCCGGAAAATAAATAGGCGTGGGAGATCCGCTCGCCCTTAACCGCATTTTGCAGCGTGCGCACAACATGCTCCTGGCCAACAACCTCCGACCAGCTCAGTGGTCTCCACTGCCGATATAACGCCTGCGCCATCGATCCTCTTTCTTCCGCCGAAACGCGGTGAGCTATTGTAGTACGAGTGAGCCCCGTGCTTTTGCGGAGCGCGCCTCCAGAGGAAGCGGGCTATAATCTTCAAGACATTACGATTTGGAGTCGAGCATGCCAAACCTTGGGCCAACTGAGCTCATCATCATCCTGATAATCGTCGTACTCCTATTTGGCGTTGGCCGGTTGGGCCGACTGGGCGGCGAATTAGGGAAAGGGATTACGGAATTTCGTAAGGGTTTACAGAGTGACGAGTCCGATGAGGACGGGGACACTGATGAAGCCTCCGAGAAAGCGCCATCGGAAGCCTCGGAAGCAGTCGCCGAAAAAACTTCGAGCAATTCAGATAACTGACCGATCTGGACACGGATATCTAAAGAAAATAAAAAGCCCTGGCGAAAAAGTGCCGGGGCTTTTTCTTGAGTCATTTTAGCAGTTCTCTATCCCCCAGGAACTCGGAATGTGGAGTGAACCTCGCCCTGCTCATCCAGCAGAGTAATAACCTTCCCGGGGACCCACAAGGGTTCATCCATGCCCCAGTAGAGATTGATCACCGAATTGTTGCCGCCTCGAGAATAAACGTTCACACCACCGCCCCGATAGAGGGTAAATCCGGGAAACGTAAATGTGTTTCCCTCTCCATCATAGAGTGACCAACCGGCCATCACCGCAACTCCCCCGACGTTCTCCAGATACACAAACTCTTCTTCGAGGTCCTCGCGCTCGTAGGCTCCGCGGATGACGACTTGAGGCAGCCCCTCGGGTGTAGCAGTGATCACCACGCCTGCGGGCTCAGGAGTTGGAGGCAGCGGGTCGTCCGATGAGGGCAGGGTCATGACCTGGCCA
>CAYZXF010000265.1:0-3221 GCA_964482355.1 uncultured Anaerolineaceae bacterium
GGGAAGCAATGTAATTTTGGTGGACGACGAGGTGTTGACTGCCGGTTCCGTGGTGGAGGCGGTCGAAATTCTGAAACAACATGGAGCGCTCGAGATCTCGCTCTCCTTCGCACACCCGCTTCTGGTACCTCCTGCGGTCGACAACCTGCGTGGTTTGCCACTGACCGAAATCGTCATGACCAACACCCTCGACATTCCGGCTGAGAAGCGGCTCGATAACATGACCATTCTGTCCGTCGCGCCGCTGTTGGGAGAAGTGATCCGTCGCGCCCACGAGGGTCGATCAGTGGGGGAGCTTTTCAACGAGTGAGCTTATTCGACAATGGGCGAATCAGAAACTGAACTAAAGGCTGCCGGTGCGGCCACAGAGCAAGCGCCGTCGGGTTCTCGGCGCACGATTCCATGGCGCATCGCCTGGGAAGTGATCAAGGAAACCGTCGAGGGCGTGGATCAGCTCGAGGTGCCATTGCGCGCGGCGGCCGTGGCCTACTACGGATTGCTCGCCATCTTCCCCCTGCTTTTATTTCTCATTTCGATCGGCAGCGCCTTACTCTCGAGATCCGAGGTTCGATTGGCCCTGGACGAGTTCCTGGTGCGGGCTATCCCGGTTCCGGAAGCGCTGAGCTTCGTGCAGGAAACCATTGGAGACACGCTCGACAGACGCGGAACGATTGGTGTGATCAGTCTGGTCGTCCTGCTCTGGTCTGCTTCGTCGCTATTCGCCAATCTGGAGATGAGCCTCAATAGGATCTGGAAGGTCCCGCGGCGGCTGGTTTGGCATCGGCGACTGTTGGGAATTCTCGCCGTGATGATACTGGCAGGATTGTTCATCGTCACGATATTTTTAAGCACGCTTGAAGCTCTTCCTGCGCTTGAGCAGATCACCTTATTTGAAAGCCTCGATCTTTGGATTACATACTTCGCGGCAACCCTCTTTTTCTGGCTAATCTACCGTTGGCTCCCAAATGCGAATATCCCGGCAGCTCCCTCATTAATTGGAGGCGCGTTTGCGGGCCTGATCTGGGTCCTCGCGCAAGCCATCTTCCGTTGGTATCTGACCTCCGGTCTCTCCGATCTGGGCGCGGTTTATGGCACACTGGCTTCACTAATCGGCTTGATCTTGTGGGCATTTGTTACCGGAATGATCCTGTATGTTGGGGCGGTGTTCAGCGCCGTCATTCAGCGCCGATATTGGAATTGACATGACGACTTTCTTAGTTCGAAATGCTGAGCTGCTTCTGACGATGGACGATGAGTCGGGTTCGATTGCGGATGGAGGTATCTTCGTCCGAGACAATGTGATTGAGGCTGTCGGGCCTACGGATGAGCTGCCAAAAGAGGCGGATGATGTGATCGACGCCGATGGCATGATCGTTCTGCCCGGTTTGATCAACACCCACCACCACCTTTATCAGACTTTGACCCGCGCCCTTCCCGGAACCCACGACGAAGAGCTTTTCGATTGGCTCCTTCGCCTCTATCCTGTTTGGGGAGAAATGAGCGACGAAGCGGTGTACACCTCAGCCATTATTGGAATGGCAGAGTTGGTGCTTAGCGGTTGTACGACCTCGTCAGACCACCTTTACATCTTTCCGAATGACAGCATGCTCGACTCAACTATACGGGCTGCACAGGAACTCGGATTGCGATTCCATCCCACACGTGGCTCAATGAGCCTCGGACAATCGCAGGGAGGGCTACCGCCTGACTATCTGGTTGAAGATGAAAAAGACATCATGATAGATAGTCGGCGTGTGATCGAGCAATATCACGATCCCAACCCATACTCCATGCTGCGTGTAGGGCTCGCGCCATGTTCTCCCTTTTCTGTAACCGGCGCTCTAATGCGGGAGACTGCGGAGATGGCACGCAGTTATGAAAATGTCAGCCTGCACACGCATGTAGCAGAGACGGATGATGAGGAAATTTTCTGCCTGGCGGAATTTGGAGAACGACCGGCAGAGTACATGCGTCAGCTGGGGTGGGTAGGTCCGGATGTTTGGTGGGCACACGCGATTCACCTGAACGACGATGAGATTCAAATGATGGCAGACACCCAAACCTCAGTGGCGCATTGCCCCACATCGAACATGCTCCTGGGATCTGGCATCGCGAAAGTACGACAGATGCGTAGAGCTGGAGTCAATGTTGGAATCGCAGTGGATGGATCCGCTTCCAATGACGGGAATGACATTCTCCTTGAAACCCGCATGGCTATGCTCTTACAGCGCGTTTTGGGGGGCGCGTGGACTTTCAGCATCATGGATGCGCTTGAGCTGGCTACAGCAGGTTCTGCAGCGGTTCTTGGGCGAGAAGAATTAGGTCGGCTATCTCCCGGAATGGCGGCCGATTTCATCGGGTTTAGGACCGATCGCCTGGAAATGGCCGGCGGCGCAGTTCACGATCCGGTGGCCTCACTGCTGCTTTGTACGACGAAAGGCGTCGATCTATCCGTTATCAACGGCCGACCCGTAGTGCGTAATGGCGAACTGATGGGGCTCGACCTCGAGAAGATTGTTGCAAGGCATAACGAATTGGCGAAGGGAATGGCGGCGAAACATCCGTTGCAATAACTGGATTATCGCGAATGTTAATCCGAAGGCGGTGAGCGATTGATGGATGAGAGTCAAGATACTCCGATGGCGGAGACCGTTTGTGGGAGTGTGATCCGCGATCCAGACAAGTATCCCAGTGCCATCTACCGTGGGGAGGTCGTCTACTTCTGCACCAATGGATGTCTGCGTGCCTTCCAGGGTGAGCCCGATCGCTTTATTGCTGGGGAGATCGAGCATCCTGAGGACGACGAATAGCATTTGACAATGGGTGAAGATGATGTCTAAGAAGGTCGATCAAAAACGGGATCGCGAACAGAAGCGGCGGCGAGCTTCCCGTCGCAAAGTCGGCCTATTAATTCTTGGTATCGGAGTAGGCATTTTCGCAGTTTATGCCGCGGTGACATCGGGCGCGGGACTAAAAGATCCCCTCTCGAGATTCCTTTCAGAGGAGCAGCTGGCAGAACTCCCGCCCGCGCCAGAACGAGGCGCCTCGGCGCCAGACTTCACGATCTCTGACATTGATGGCAATTCATTCACCCTGAGCGAATCGCTGGGCACACCTACCGCGCTAATGTTCTTTCATACATGGTGACGGCCTTGCAATCAAAGTGCCCCCGAGTTTCGGAGGGCCGAACTAGAGCTAGGCGACGATCTCAGAATCCTATT
>CAYZXF010000266.1:0-1678 GCA_964482355.1 uncultured Anaerolineaceae bacterium
TCGATGCCGAAGACCGACCCGGAATGCTTGGCGAAACGATGCGCAAGCTGGCCAACGCTGGAGTGAACGTCGACCTCCTGTACAAGGCCACGCAATCCATGCTCGTCATCGGGGCCGATGACTTGGAGAAGGCGAAAGCGAGCTTGTAGCCGCCAAGGCAGCAAGGACAGATCAGCCAATCGGAGGATTTCATGAAACTTAGAGTCGGCGACCCATGGATTTCCGGTCGCGAATATGGTCGATCGTTGAACGGACTCACGCTCAATATCCTTGTCAGGGAAATCGAGCCTGCCGCGACTTTTGCTCAGGAAGTACTAGAGGCGCAGGTAGTCTATTCAGACCCCGATTTCGCGGTTCTATCAGGCTATGGCGTGGAGTGGATGCTGCATGCCGATCACACGTACGACAAGCATCCGATGGGCGACTCGGTCTCTAATGGGGCCGCGCGCGGTCTTGGTGTGGAGCTCAGGCTTCATGGATGCGATCCGGAGAAGGCGGAGCAGGCCGCGCTAAAAAATGGTTATGAGGTCCTCTCGCCGGCGACCGATATGGGACACGGACTTCGCGAAAGTTACATCCGGGATCAAGATGGATACATTTGGGTGCCAGACGTCCTGCTCCCAGAGTGAAGGTGATTTTGCTTACACCAGTGCATGATCGATCTCGGAATAATCACTTCTACTCCCAAAGTGGAGCCATTGAGATGGAATTTGGATAGCGAAATTCAGCGGGCTCTCGAGACCGATCGGTTGATCGATATGACGACCACGGGGCGAAAATCAGGAAAGGCCCATCGGATCGAAATAGGGTTCCACTTTTTTGATCCACTCATCTACATAAGCGGCTCGCCCGGCAAGCGAGATTGGTACGCCAATTTGCTCGCGAATCCGGAGTTTGTTTTTCATCTCAAGCAGAGCTTTCGGGCCGATCTTCCGGCGCGTGCGGTGCCAATCTCGGAAGAGACGGCAAAGCGAGAGATCCTGAAGCCGATTGTGGCAAAATGGGGACGAGAGGATAAGCTCGAAGTATTCGTCGCCCGCAGTCCGGTGATTGAAGTGTTTCTCAATAATGACCGGTAGATCGATGAGTTTTGGTTTTCGCTACCTAATCCGCTAGAGCCTCTCTGCAGTTCGGGCAAAGCTCCGTCCCCGCCTCACTTACAAATCCGCAGTTATCGCAAGCAATGGGCTGGCTATAGCCGAGTGGCCCGCCACAAGCCACGCAGCTGGGATCGCCGACCGGATTGGCGGTCGCACAGTAAGGGCAGGTCAGCCGCCGCAGCCGCCGGGAGATCTCGTAGGAGGCTCCATATGTGGCGGCGGTGTCCTTCAATGTGTCCATGATCCGGTCGGCGAGGGTCAACGATGAAATGTCCTGGGCAACATCGTCGAGCCGACCGAAAATGGATGTCGGACGAAGCAGGGTCATCAGAGCAGTTTGTCCCAGGCTGGCAACAAGTCCGATCCATTGCTGCTCCCCGAGGTTTACGTGTACTCCATCTTCCACTGCCGAAAGGTGAACCGTCATTGCGGTGGATCCGCCGGATCGTCTTCTCTGGGCGGTGCCGATTTGCACCACCAGGTTGTCGGGGCGCCCGCGCTGCTGGGCGCGCATGCCGCCTCGGGTAAATTTTGCGAGCAGTGCGTTGGCGAAGTCCTGAGGGGTTATCGCTCCGTGA
>CAYZXF010000267.1:0-1510 GCA_964482355.1 uncultured Anaerolineaceae bacterium
TCGATGCCGAAGACCGACCCGGAATGCTTGGCGAAACGATGCGCAAGCTGGCCAACGCTGGAGTGAACGTCGACCTCCTGTACAAGGCCACGCAATCCATGCTCGTCATCGGGGCCGATGACTTGGAGAAGGCGAAAGCGAACCTGTAGGTCGCTAGACCGGTTCAATATCCAATTCGCTTCAACTGCGCCTAATTCGCGCTGGCATTGGGCCAGCTACGTTGCGCCAAGAGCTGGTTCGGCCCGCCGGCAGGTTGTCTTGGAAGGAGGAGTTCATGAAGCTAAGGGTTGGTGAACCATGGATGGCCGCGAGCGAATATAGTCGCACGCTCAAGGGCCTCACGCTCAACTACCTGGTCAAGGAAATCGAGCCCGCCTTGAATTTCGCGCAAGAAGTTCTTGCGGCGGAGGTCGTTTATTCAGATCTGGATTTTGCCGTTCTGTCCGCTAATGGGGCGGAGTGGATGCTGCACGCCGATCACACTTACGACAAGCATCCAATGGGCGATACGGTCTCGACGGGCGCAGCCCGCGGTGCGGGTATTGAGATCAGGCTACACGGATGTGATCCGGATGCGGCAGAGCAGGCGGCGAGGAATGAAGGTTATGAAGTGATGTCACCGGCCACCGATATGGGCCACGGAGTCAGAGAGGCGTTCATTCGTGATACGGACGGGTACGTTTGGGTGCCAGATGTCCTTCTCCCTGAGCAAGAGTGATCTTGCCTACACCCTTTCAAAGCGCATCTCGGAATAATCACTTCCACTTACGTACTGGATTTACGGAGATGGAAGATGGATAGCGAAATTCAGCGGGCTCTCGAGACGGATCGGTTGATCGATATGACGACCACCGGGCGCAAATCAGGCAAGCTCCACCGGGTCGAAATAGGTTTTCACTTTTTTGATCCACTCATCTACATAAGCGGTTCACCTGGCAAGCGAGATTGGTACGCAAATTTGCTGGCAAATCCGGAGTTTATTTTTCATCTCAAGCTGAGCCTTCAGGCCGATCTTCAGGCGCGTGCGCTGCCAATTTTGGAAGAGACGGTTAAGCGAGAGGTCCTCAAGCCGATTGTCGCAAAGTGGGGACGAGAGGACAAGCTCGAAGTCTTCGTCGCCCGCAGCCCATTGATTGAAGTATTTCTCAACAGCGAATAGGAGGTACATGATGAGTAATGGAAGCGGTACGAAGGAGGATCCGTGGGTCTTGAAGACCCCACCGGGTAAGTCAGAATACATGATGTACAAGGACGAGCAGGCTGATCCGCCTGCGCTGGTGTGCGTGGTTGGATCGACCAAGCTCAGCTATCAGCTTCGCTGCCTGGAAGACGCTGCCGAAATGCTGAAGGCACATGGGGACTGGATGGAGCTTGGCAGCAAGGACGAGAAACAAGACGTCAAGGAAGGCACGCTCGAAGCATGGGCCCGCGCAGCCGACAATCCGGTCGGTGGCTGGTATGGACTAAAGAAAGGATTTCGGGGTCGATTTGCAAACTATGTCCCACCGCT